>JAOUFU010000252.1 GCA_029858035.1 Phycisphaerae bacterium | reverse complement strand
ACCTCTGCATCCGAAGGGCCGGGAAACTTCCGGTACTTACTTCTGTAAGAATTAATTTTATTAATTTCATCTTTGGAGAGTAAATTAGTCACCGGCCCGGATTCCTCATCAGCATTATGGCATTGAATCCAAAAAAACAAGGTACCGACGGCCGAAAATAGAACTACGATAATCAAGATTAACTTTTTCATTAAGCGATAATAATAAAACTCATCAATATCACAAAAAGCGAAGGGCATTAAGAAAATCTAAAATTCCTCTTTTGCAAAAAAGTTGCACATCCCATCTGTCTGCAATGTCAATTAGTCCATAGGCGGATTGTTTATATCCTTGGGCGGATATATTGGTTTATCAAATCCAACGCCAGCTCCTTGTATTGAAGTTATGTTACCGTCGCCATCAAAACAGATTTTTATTCTCCGACTGTCACCAACGTCATATCCCCAATATTCCAGTGAATCACCACTGATTTTAGGAATTGGTTTTTCCAAGGTACGGACGTCGCTAGGTTTTCCAAGAAGTTTCTCAATGTCGTCCTTCGTAAGCTTAGCGCGCAGAAGTATTTTTGCCACATCTAAGACCTCTGCATCCGAAGGGCCGGGACAACTCTGGTACTTTCCCCTATACGAATTGATGGTATTAATGTCATCTTTGGAGAGCAAATTAGTCATTTCGTTTGCCTTATTTCCAAAATTAAGGTATTGAGCAACAAAAAACAAAATAACACCAATCAATAAAATTCCAATAATTAACAATAATTTTTTCATACATATTTACCTTTCAATCATGTCAGGGTTTATCGAATACTACAATAATAAAAGGGACATATATTCCCTGCAGCGAAGGTTTCCATATATGGATTCCCCAATCCCCGGCGGGGGATGTTGCCCACTTCCAGGTTTCAACATCGCCTGGAAATTGAAGCGGCTCGTTGTTGCGATATAGGTTTATATTTCTTTTTTTTCAAGCTTCACAGCTATATCATTGATATCAAAAGCAACTGCAAATACGAATTGATCGTCTCTATATTGATATTCTTTTCCATCTTTCAGCTCTTTTTGCGGCCCGCCAAGCCTACTTAAGATGTACTGCTTTGTCATGCCGGGGCGCAGCAAAGGCCAAACTCTTTCAATGGGGCTCGAATATTCTGACCATACAGATTCTACGTGTATGACTTTTTTGTTTTCATCCGAGAAGACGGTGATCATATTCGATCGGCCAACGATATAACTGATGCGAGCATAATATTCAGACTCTTTTTTCGAGTCAGGCTCGCCAAGTAAAGACCGAATTTCTTCATTAGACATTCCAACTTTCAAATAAGGCAATAGTTTTTTTGCCTGAGTTACACGATAACCTGACTGGGCTTTGAACTCCGTGCTAGCCTTGGCAATCTGGGCCTGGGGTGAGGGAGTTCTATCTATCATCAAGAAAATAATAGTTCCCGCTATGACAACAACAATTACAACCGCAAAAATAATCAAATAAAACTTGTTCATCTACTTACTGTTTGTAATCTGAATTTTCCCTATTTACCATTATTTTCTTTACTTTGCATGTCAGCATGAGCACCACCAAACTTTTGCACAATACCATTAGGGTCAAAGCCAACACTTATGAACTGAGAATAACCAAGAGTATAATGCCAAAGTAGATCATTATCATGTTTTTTGTTCGGTTTACCAAGAAGAGCTTCCACATCCTTTGTCTTCATTCCAATTTTCAGTTGTGGAACAAGTATTTTCGCAGGTTCATATCTGAAATACTGATTTGCTTTGAATTCTGCGATGGCTTTGGCAATCTGGGCCTGCGGTGAGGGAGTTCTATCTATCATCAAGAAAATAATAGTTCCCACTATGAGAATAACAACTACAACCGCTAAAATAATCAAATAAAACTTTTTCATCTTCTTACCTCTTGTAATATTGTAACATGGATTAACATTATGGCTTATCATAAACCTTTATTGTTACCGGCATAACACCAGTACCGGGTAACCATAAGTCGTTTGCCCAATCGCCAGCCGTCGATGTAGCCCATTTCCATGATTCATTAACAGTTGGAGCACCTGGATATGATAGCGTTTCATTGTTGGCACCATAAGTTTATATTTCATTTTTTTCAAGCTTCACAGCGATATCATTCATATCAAAAGAAACTATAAATACGAATTGATCGTCTCTATATTGATATTCTTTTCCATCTTTCAGCTCTTTTTGTGGTCCACCAAGCCAACGCAAGATGTACTGCTTTGTCATACCAGGACGCATCAAAGGCCAAGCTCTTTCAAAGGGATTCGAATATTCTGACCATACAGAGTCTACGTGTATGACTTTTTCATTTTCATCCAGGAAGACGTCAATCATATTCGATCGGCCAACGATATAACTAATGCAAGCAAAATATTCAAACCCTTTTTTCGAGTCAGGTTCACCAAGTAAGGACCGAATCTCTTCTTTAGACATTCCAACTTTCAAATAAGGCAATAGTATTTTTGCCTCATTTACACGGTAACCTGCCTTGGCTTTAAATTCCTTGCTTGCATGTACAATTTCAGGTGGCAGACTCGTTCTGTCCGACTTTCCAACAAACAATATCCAGATGCAGATACAAAGGAAGGCAACGACAATTAAAACGATAGACAATCTTTTCATATACAAAATCCTTTCTTTTTTATCCTTATAAATCATTATATCTTCCTTTATAAAAGTCTATTCCTTACGGCTTATTATATACTATTATCTTAGTGCAATCCGGAAGCGGTGGGTTGTTAATCCCGGCATTATTCCACCAATCTTGAGGGGTCGCCAAATACCATTTCCATGTTTCCGTACCGGTGACTGGCTCATTGTTAGCTCCCCAAGTAGTAGTACTGCTAATACATGTAGCAGAATGTTGAAGTGAACTACCAGCATAATATGCAACAACATCACCTCTGTCGAGAACTGCCTGTACGTTTGACCAATTTATCGGCAGCACGTCAAAAGTGTCCTTGTCCCAACTTGTAATCTCACTTGATAATCCACTAGAACTACCGTTTCCAGAACCATCGCATGCGTGATTTGTAGAACCATGGCAGTTCCATTTGATCATCGTAGGCTGAGGGTCGACGTTGAAAGTGGTGACCTTCCATCCTACATCACAAGAACCTCCCGTCTCAAAGTTCGTTTTATCCCTTTCCAGATGATCCTTGTATATTTTTACTTTCCTCTCATCCTTGAGGCCGGTATCCATGGTATCTATCATGGCCTTTAGCGTAAGCATTCCCTGGCCCTCTGTGGCCGGGGCGGTATGATCCGGCGTCGCAGTCGTATCGTCCGTCAGTGTACCCGCTGCGGCATCCAGCGTCCATAAGTAACTCAAAGATGGAGTTGGTTTAATATCACCATTGATGCCAAGAACATACGGCCTATACCTTGGGGCCATACTTATCACCCCCTGAAAATCGAAACGAGAAGAACTCGATAACCACGAGGCTTCAGGGTTTTTCACTGCATCAAGCGAGCCTTTCGGGCTCTCTATATCCACCTTTATTACGGTATAACGTATCTCATCATGGCCTTTCACGCCGCTGTCAAAGTAAATCTCAGCAGCGACAGATGTTTTTAGGATATCACTACTAGCACTTTTCCCTTCAAGATAGATATCAAACGGTAAATCACTGAACGAATACGAATCTGGCGCCTCTATTCCTCCTGTTTTCTCCGGGTAGCAGAAGGCATTAAGGTTAGCGGGAAATATTACTGTTATGCTGCCACTTATATCTGAAGCCTCAGCGCCGAGGGGTTTTTCCAGTATGATATGCGCGAGGTCGGGATCCCCGCCCACGAGTTCAAAATCAAGCAAGTCAACTGTACCATCATTGTCACTGTCGTTGTTATTGACGCGAATAAGCAGCTTTTCCTTATGACAAATTTCATGCTGGTCGGAGCTCGGAGCCGGGTCAACGGCGACAAGGTCCAGAGGGATTACCTTGATTTTTAATTGGTCTGTAGTAGTGTAACCATCCTGGGTTTCAATGGTGGCTGACAAGGTCGTAGTTCCCGTTGATATACCTTCAACATATATCGAACCGCCGATGTCAACAATATTATATTCCGTGTTAAATTCTAACTTGTTATGTTCTTGTGATGAATCATAAAGTTTAATTCCCGAGGCATTAAATTTAACGGTGGCATCAGTATCTCCATAGATTGCCGCATAAATATTGATCCAGCCAATTTCGGACATGTTATCGTAGTTAGGACTCGTTAAGCTATCGTCACTGTTGTCCACATAATAACATTGCTTATGTCCGGGCAGGGTTGTGGACTCACGTTTCTGGTCGAAATTTTCGTTGAGAAAAATGTTGTAGGTTTCGGTCATTTCATCTTCCGAACTAATGTATGTATATATATTAATGCCCTCAAGAGCTATGCTCATTGTCTTGGAAGAGTTACCACAGCCTGCCCCTATAGAATACAAATCGTGATCTTTGGCAGAGAATGTTGCTCCGCATCCGTCATCCGGGCAGATTGTCGGGAGATACTCATCACAATCGGGTACCCAGTAAAAGCAGTCAGGAGTAATAACTTCACTCAGTACAGCTGTGACCCCTTGAGTCAATGTTTGTCTTTCGGACGGTTCATCAAGGTAATCTTGCGCACGATATAAAGTCTCTGTCGCATGCTTCGCTCCTGCTGTCACGTCTTCAATCTCCGTTACCACGAGCGTTCGTGTATTGCTGGGACACCACTCTCCACCTGCTCTGCGCATCCACGCTTGTACCGTCTTGGGCCCAGGTGACATATAGCCCGGCACCGAATGCGTGCCTCCTCCCTTCCATTCTTTCGACGAGTCTGCAAAAAAAGTGCTGATGAGTACACCGGCAAGCCAGATTTCACCATTAAAATCCCCGTAGCCCGGGTCAGCATCCCACTCGACATACCAGCCAAAATAGCAATCCGGGCACTTAAAAACATCAAAGGGATTTCCTTCCTGCGCGAGACTTGATGTATCCCCTATCCATAGATCTACGTCTGTTACATCGCACGCAAGTGCTCTCTTCGGACCGAGCGCACCGACTATTAGAGCCGCTGCGAACAACAAGAATATCACACCCTTATTTCTTCTTCTAACAGGCGTTGAATGTCCCCATATTATCTTTGCCATTATTTCTCACCTCCTTGTCCTTGCCGCAGCCGTTGAAGATCTTCAGCAATTTCCTCGGAACGCCCCCTTCCCGGAAATTTCTGCAGGGCCTCTTGGAGAACTGCAATCGCCTGCTCCTTCTTTCCCATCTTTTCATAACATTTTCCCATGCAGTGATAGGCTACCAATGCCCGCTCATAGTCAGGATATTCGCTTATATATTGCTGATAAGCTTGCGCCCCTTTTTCATAATCTTTCAAATTCCAATAATACACTGCTGCCGTTCCCATCAATGCTCTCCTGGCCTGCAGATGGCTGTCAGGATACAATTCCCTCTGCTGCTCAAACCAATAAAGTGCATTGTCGTATTCTCCTTCGAAACTGTAAATCAAAGCAATCCGATATGCTGCTCTGTGAGCATAGCGACTATCCGGATATTGCTGTAAGACCTGCTTATAGTATTTAATTGCTGTAGGGTTGTCTTCGAGTTGTTTATAGCACGTGGCAAGAAGATAAGGGATTTCACTCTCAAGGTAGCTTCCCGGAGATTCAGTTGGTATAAGTTCCCAGAGTTTGATAGCCCACCGGTAGTTCCGTTCATAGAAGGATTGTTCTGCAATTGAAAACAGCACCTGAGAGAACTTCGGATAGTCGTTGAAATCGGCGATTAAGCTGTCAAGGGCTTGGTTGGCTGCGGCATCGTCTCCCGACTCGATAAGGGACAAAACATTTGTCTTTGCTATCTCCATTTCTGATCGCTTCGCGGACTTATCTTCAGGCCGGTGGTCTATAACGTATTGATAAAATTCGCGGGCCTTGTCGAATCTATTTAACATGGTACATTCATCTGCCAGCATGTTCAGTGCATTTGCTATCTGTTTATGTTCGGAATAATCGGTAAGCAATTTTTCAATAGCAGCGTCAGCATTGGGGTCATCTCCCAGCCTCATATTAGAAACTGCAAGGCTCTTTTGTGACCATATCGCGTACTCGGCCTGAGGCCAGTTATCCACAACATATTGATAAAGCTGTTTGGCCTTTTTGTATTTTGCTGTCCAGCGATAGTGATCCGCCGCCTTGTTAACCGCTTTTGCAATATCTTTATGTTCTGAAAAGTCAGCAATCAATTTTTCAACCGCATATTGGGCGGCGTCATCATCTCTGAGCTTAATGTTTGAAACTGCCACGCCCTGCTGTGCCCATATCGCTAACTCGTCGTCAGGGAAGTTGGCGACAAAGTATTGATAAAGCCGGCGGGCCTTTTCGTATTTTTTTAACACGCTGCATTCATCTGCCAGCATGTTGACCGCATTTGCTATCTGTTTATGTTCGGAAAAATTGGAAAGTAATTTTTCAATAGCAGCGTCAGCATTGGGGTCATCTACGAACTGAATATATGAAATTACCAGGCTCTTTTGTGACCATATCGCGTACTCGGCCTGAGGCCAGTTATCCACAACATATTGATAAAGCTGCCGGGCTTTTTCGTATCTTTTTGACCAGCGATAGTGATCTGCTACCTTGTTGACCGCTTTTGCAATATTGTTGTGTTCTGAAAAGTCCGTAAGTAATTTTTCAACCGCATCCTTGGCAGCAGCAAAATCTCCAAGCTTAATGCTTGAAATTGCCACGCTCTGTTGCGCCCATATCGCCAGCTCGTTTTCAGGGCAGTTC
>JAOUFU010000250.1 GCA_029858035.1 Phycisphaerae bacterium | reverse complement strand
ATCAGCTTGGAAAAGACCAAAGGCAGGTTTTACTATAAAAAATCAGAGTTGTAATTATGAAACCAGATGATGGTTATATCGCATATATTGTAAATCCCAAGTCCGGCGCCAGCAGCAGCAAACTGACGAGCCGGCAGTTTGAGCGATTCCTTGTCAAAAGAGGATTCGATGTCAGGGCCAGCTTGACAACATCTCTGGATAATGCGTGTGAACTGGCTACCGATGCAGCGGTCGATTATGACTGTGCCATGGTCGTTGTTGTCGGCGGTGACGGCACTGTCAGAGAAGTGGCACATGGCCTTGAGGGCAGTGACAAGCCGTTGCTGATAGTTCCCGGGGGGACGGAAAATTTGCTGGCAAATGAATTGGGTTTTGACGAAAAAATAAGAACAATATTGAGGACTTTTGAGGCTGGCTACATTCGCCCTCTGGACCTGGGAAGTGCAAACGGAAAATGTTTTACTTCTATAATTGGTTTTGGCTTTGACGGCCAAATAGTCAAACGTGTCAGTGAGCGGCGGGACGGACATATAGATCACTTTAGTTACTTTGGTCCGATTTGGCGAACATTCTGGACTTATGAGTTTGCTCCGATGAAGGTGGAACTGGAAGGCGAAGAGATTTTTAATGGTCGAGGATTGGTTTTCGTTGGAAATATTTCAAGGTATGCAGTGGGGCTTCAGGTATTGCACAATGCCGATTTTGGCGATGGGTTACTGGATGTGTGTATTTATAAGTGTGCCTCTCGTGTGCATTTGGTAAAACATTCGGTGATGACGGCATTGAAACAGCACTCCACAGGCAGGGACGTTATATATCGTCAGGGCAGGAACATTAATGTGAGTTCGCAGTTTTCCGGGATAGCGACTGAAATTGATGGTGATCCGGGGCCTGATTTGCCAATACAAATCAAGGTAATACCGCAGGCTGTCAACGTGATGGTGCCGGAAGGTTCCAAGCCGGCCGGAATCAGAACGAGGATTATCAGAGCGATAGGATAATTCATAAGGACGAGATATGAGTAAAGGTAATTTCAAAATTGGTGATGTTGAAATTAGTTTGGATGCGCCTTTATTTGTAATGGCGGGGCCCTGCGTTATTGAAAGCAAAGACCATTGTCTTGATATTGCCAATAAACTTGTCGATATTGGTACAAGGAGCAATGTAGGAATCATTTTCAAGGCCAGTTTCGACAAGGCCAATCGCTCCAGCCTGCAAAGTTTTCGTGGTCCGGGTATGGAGAATGGTTTGGAGATTCTCGCGGCGGTGCGCAAAGAAACCGGCCTGCCTGTCATGACCGACGTGCACGAGCCGTCCCAGGCTGCCGTTGCCGGCGAGGTTGTCGATTGCCTGCAGGTTCCCGCTTTCCTGTGCAGGCAGACAGATCTGCTTTGTGCCTGCGCACGAACGGGCAAGCCCGTGAATATAAAGAAGGGCCAGTTTCTCTCACCTGCTGAGATGAAAAATGTGGTCGAGAAGATTCGTGCCTGCGATAACGAAAAAATTATCCTTACCGAGCGCGGCACATTTTTTGGCTACAATCGGCTTGTCAACGATATGACGAGCATCGAGATTATGAAGAGGCTGGGGTGTCCGGTTGTTTTTGATGCAACGCACAGTACGCAACAGCCCGGAGGCCTCGGTGATGCAAGCGCAGGCCGGCCGGAAATGGCCCCTGTACTTGCCAAGGCTGCGATAGCCGCCGGCGCAAACGGTCTTTTCATCGAAGTCCATACCGAGCCGGAAAAAGCAAAATCAGACGCCGGCAGCATTATGCCGATAGAGTGGCTCGAGGACTTATTAAAAGTGTGCAAAACAATATTCGAGGTTGTACGCGGACAGGAAAGTGGCTGAGGGAAAAAAATATTTGTACGGACCGGTGCCTTCGCGAAGGCTGGGGCTGAGCCTGGGTGTTGATTTCGTCCCCTTCAAAATCTGCACACTGGATTGCATCTACTGCCAGCTCGGCAGAACTACCCAAAAGACCACGGAGCGCGCCGAGTACGTACCTCCTGAAGCGATTTTAGCCGAGTTGAGGGAAGCATTAGCCCAGGGCCTGAAGGCGGATTTTATTACCATCGGCGGGTCCGGCGAGCCGACGCTGAATTCGGGGCTGGGTGAACTTATTGACGGCATAAAAAAGATTACCGATATTCCAGTGGCCCTGTTAACCAACGGCACACTTTTCTATAGACCGGATGTGCGTGCCGATTGTGCAAAGGCCGATGTGGTGCTGCCTTCGTTGGATGCCGGTGACAAACGCACTTTCGAGGAGATCAATCATCCGCACGAGGACATCGTTATCGAAAACCTGATTTCGGGCTTATGCGTCTTTAGAAATGAGTATGCCGGACAAATATGGCTCGAGGTTTTTTTCATCGAAGGAATAAATACCGATGCCGGTCAGATTGCCAAAATCAAGGATGCCATAGAAAAAATTCAGCCGGATAAGGTCCAGCTCAATACAGCCGTGCGGCCTACGACCGAGACCGGTATCAAAAGATTGAATCCCGAAAAATTACAGTCTATAGCTGAACAACTGGGGGGAAAGTGCGAGGTTGTCGCTGATTTTTCTCCGGGCCGCTGCGGCAAACATATTGAAAGTAAAGCCGAAAGTGTATTATCAATGCTGAAACGCAGGCCTTGCTCGCTAAATGATATATGCTCGGGCCTGGGCATCCACAGCAACGAAGCGTTAAAATACATCAATCATTTCCAACAGCAGGGGGTTGTTAATTCCAGCGAGAGAGACGGAATAGTCTTCTTCAATGCCTTGTCCTGAGCGAAGCGTAGGAGCCGGCCTTCGAGAAAGAGGAATTTCTTCACTGCGCTGAGAGTGACAGTATTGCTTTAATTTGTGTAAATTTACGTCAAATTTGCCAAGATTTGTGTTCAATTTGTAAAGACAGAGGTCTTATTGGCCGATAAAAGCGTTGTGGCTTTGCCAAATAGTAGATTTTATCGCATTTTATGAAGAAAATCAAAGTTTCCGTATAAGTTATCCGCTTTTCGACCGATAAAGAGTATTAGGTGTTTATAGGAACAACCTGGTGAATTGATATTTTTGTACCGGCCTTTCCCTTAAGTCACAAACACCTACTACTTTGATAGCAATGAAACAAAAAAGGCGACAACTGGTTTTAAACAAGGGAACAGAGAAGTTCATATTTCGTTACGAGCCCGGCCGTGAAGATGAGCTTCTTGATGCACTGATTGCCCAGGCAAAGGACAGTTGTACAGATTTTGATTGGTTTGATGCAGCGGTCCTGAGTTTCAAGCTGACACAGTCGCTTATCGGCCAGGCAGATGATCTTTTACGTGAAAATACAGATAAGCAAATTCACGCGAATTAATATAAGTGAGTAAATGTAAGTGAAGTTTTAAATGAGCTCAGGTTTTGCAATAAGTAGTAAAACAGAGCCCTGAACTTTATGAAAATATTTGGTTTTTAGTTAATATGGCGCCGGGGAGAAGCCCACGAGATTGAAAGCAGGTGGATTATGAAAGATAGTGCGATTGTCCAGGAGTTTTTGAATTACTTGAAGTTTGAAAAGCGGTTCTCCGAACATACGGCCAAGTGTTATGACGCTGATCTTCGCCAATTTGGTGAGTACCTGATTGGTTCTTCTGTGTGCGGCCCGTCGGCTGATGAGCCGATTTCGTTGTCACACACTAAATCAGGAGGAGCCGGTGTGGCCACAGCCGTGGCGATGCATACTGATGTCAAAGTTGACCAATTACTGCTATCGGTGGAGACAGCCGCTGTCAGAGCGTACCTGGCTTTTCTAAATGAGAAGCAATATTCCAAAGCGACTATAGCTCGCAAACTTGCCACGCTTCGAAGCTTTTACAAGTTCCTGGTTAAAAGAAACCAGCTTGGCTCCAATCCGGTTGCTGCGGTCAGAACACCGAAGCAGGACAAAAAACTGCCGATGTTCATGGAATACGAAGATGTAAGGAAATTACTTCAGACACCGCCAATGAATAACTGGCTGGGTGCCAGAGACAGGGCTATTTTGGAGACGCTTTACAGCACAGGCATAAGAGTTAGTGAGCTTGTGGCGTTAAACATGGATGATATAGACTTCCTGGGTGAGGTCGTACATGTCAGAGGCAAAGGCAAGAAGGAAAGAATCGCACCTATCGGCTCATCTGCTTTGCAGGTTATCCAGCATTATATGGAATTCAGGAACAAAAGAGCGCAGAGCAGCAGGAATTTCGACTCGAAGGTTTTGTTCGTGAACAAGCACGGCCGGCGGCTGAGCACGCGCAGTGTCCGCCGCAAGATGGACAAATATCTTAAGATGGCCGGCCTCGACCCGGCTATCAGCCCGCATACCCTGCGTCATAGCTTCGCGACGCATATGTTAAACAACGGTGCCGATTTAAGGAGCGTACAGGAATTGCTCGGCCATCAGTCACTATCGACCACACAGGTTTACACACATCTTACCACGAGAAAACTCAAAGAGGTTTACGAAAACGCTCATCCAAGAGAAAGTGCGGACTATGAGCAGCCTGATGAGCCGTAGCACGAATTAACATAAAAGACCGACCATAAATAAAAAGCCGCTTTTCGAAGCGGCTTTTTTTAATGGGTCTTTGTGTATTGTGATTTGACTCGGATACTTCACTTCTATTCGAGGATTGTTTGGTTAATCGCTCGAAAATAAGGTCTTCGGCTAACACGGAAAAACTCAAAAATTCGAATCAACATTCTTCACTTCAGTGTCGGCATAAATAATGAAAGGCGTCGGGTTATCGCCTTGGGATAATAACAGGCCATGATGCGTTCATCTCCTGATTCAAGCTGGAAAAGTTTGTAAAAGATTTTAAAACACCAGTTCCCGGTCTAAAAACGCAGGTGTTTTTTTGAGAAACAGGTACTTTGCGCTTGTTTTGTATTTGCAAAAGGTCATACTAATAGAAGCTTTGAAAACGCACCATGCTTCCGGGGGAAAACTGAGTACGTAAAGAGATAATTGTCAGGAAAAGGACAATGAGGCTTATTTTGCCTTAATCAGGAGGTAAGTTCAATGGCTACGAAAACACTTCTCAGAACTATAGTTTCATTCGGTTTTTTGCTTTTTATGGCGACAGGCTTATGTTTTGCAGACGCATCGGCTCAACTGGAGGAAACAGCGGTATATAAAAACAGATACGGCAATAAGACCTTTGGCGATTACTACAACGTAGCGGCAGTATCTCCAGCCAGAAATCCAGTGGCGTGGTGGAAGTTCGAGGGCAACGTCGGCGATAGCGCCGGCAATAACCATGGCGCCGAATATGGTGACCCATGCTATCCCGCTGTTGTGTTTGGGCAGGCGATTAACTTGAATGGAAAAGACGATTACGTAGTCGTGCCGGACAGCGCGGGCGGCGCGACGATAGAATTTGGCAGTGAATCCTTCTCTATCACCCTCTGGGTCAAAAGCAAGTGGGCGGTCGGTTCCGAAAAGGAGTTTATCATCAAAAATGGGACGTCGGGTTCTGAATATACCGGCGCGAGCGGCAAAAGGTATGCTATCAAATTCCAAACTCAAAACTTCCGCTTTGTCCTCGATGATGGTGTTACAAAAACAATGTTAAACGGGGCCAGCGCAGATTTTGCCACCGGCCGGTGGGTCCATGCCGCGGTGGTACGTGACACTGCCGCAGATGAGCTTCTGCTTTATTGTAACGGCCTGCTGGTAAGCACCGCAGCCGACAATACCGGTGATATTTCTTCGCCGGGCGAGAATCTGTTTATTGGTGCCTCACCGAAAGAGAACGCAGAGGCAAGCGGCCCGGATTCCGTCCCTGCCGGTCACTTCCTCTCCGGTGTGCTCGGCGATGTCCGCATCTACGACTATGCACTGTCACAGGCGGAGATAGTGAGCGTTACCGGTGCCGGTACGCTGCGTCTGCCGTTGCTGTCGTCGGAGGCGCTTATCGATATGGCGGGAAAATATGAAAAGTCGAGAAAATATGAAGAAGCAAGGAGCATATATCAGCAAATAGTACGGCAGTATCCTGACAGTTCCGAGGCCGGCAGGGCAAGGTTGGATATTCCAAAGATGAATCTCTTATCACTTTTCGATTCGAAGGAAGAGGCTGCGGCCCAGGCGGCGCTCGACAGCTTAATTGCCGATTTTAATGACCATCCGGATTTGCCGGAGGCCCTTTACGAGGTCGCAAAAAAAAGATACCAGGACTCCGGCAAATATGAGCGGGCCAATAGTATCTATGAGAGGATTACAACACAATGGCCGGGTTCTGAATATGACTTAAAGTCACAGAGAAATCTTGTCATCTCGTATATCTCTATGGGAGAAACCGGCCAGGCACAAAAGGCCCTTGATAAGCTGGCCCTGGAGTTCAACGAAGACCCGGGTTTGGCGGGGGCGCTTCTGAGTATCGCGGAGATATATAGAAAGTCCAAGAAATACGAAGAGGCAAAGAGTATCTATGAGACGGTCGTAACAGACTATCCGGGCACCGAGCGCGCCTTAAAGGCACAAAAGAAGCTGGCAATCGTTTACGTCGATTTAGACGATGACCCCAACGCCCAGCAGGCCATTGATAAATTAGCTCAGGAGTTCCCCGGCGATCCGAATTTGGCCGATGCACTTTATGAGATAGCAAAAAGGTATGAATGGGTACGGGGAAAATACGAACAGGCAGGGCCAATCTATCAGCAGATAATACAGGACTTCCCTGACAGCTCGTACGCCAGGGAAAAGCTGGACCTCTCAAGGACAAATATCATCTACCTTATCGAGTCGGGAAATTACAGCCTGGCCGCCGAGGCCCTCACCACACTGCTTGCCGATTTTAACGAGCATCCCGATTTGGCGTGG
>JAOUFU010000251.1 GCA_029858035.1 Phycisphaerae bacterium | reverse complement strand
AAGTACCTTGAGCAGGTCCTCTGGCCGACACCATAATTTGTGTTAGTATTATTTGGTCCTTTGATTTTGCATCAGTTCGGGGCCTGTACTGATTGATTCGGTATAGGCCCCGATTGTTTTTTGAGCAGCAAGGTCGGGATGACAGCGGTTGAGTGAGATTGCCGCGATGCCTTATAGGCACGTAAGTGTTTTCTCGCAATAACATTTTCTCTTGGAATACTGGCGGGCGCACTGCCGTTATTCGAAGGGCATCGATTTTTGTTTATTTATCTTTGGTAATCAGCTAAAATAACGGATTTGGATCCTAAGGGTATTTTGTGAACCATTTTTGAACAGGGCGAATTATGAAAAGTGATACGGTTAAAAAAGGATTTCAGCGGGCACCGCACCGGGCGCTGCTTCATGCTTGCGGTCTCGGAGACGACGACATTAACAAGCCGTTTATCGGTGTTGCCAACAGCTTCTGCGAGATAGTGCCGGGCCATGTCCACCTGAACGAAGTTGCCAAGATTGTCAAGGAGGCGGTACGGGAAGCAGGCGGGGCGGCTTTTGAGTTTAATACGATAGCGGTCTGTGACGGCATTGCCATGGGCCATACGGGGATGAAATATTCACTGGCCTCGCGTGAGATTATCGCGGATTCGGTTGAGACGATGGCTCGGGCGCACTGTTTTGACGGCCTTGTTTGTATTCCCAACTGTGACAAAATCATACCGGGGATGTTGATGGCGGCGGTGAGGCTGAATATTCCGACGATTTTTGTGTCGGGCGGGCCTATGGCGGCCGGCAAGACAAAGGCCGGCAAGGCGATCGATCTTATCAGCATATTCGAAGGGGTCGCGCAATTTAATGCCGGCAAGATTGACGAGGAACAACTAAAGGAACTTGAGCACACGGCCTGTCCTGCCCAGGGGAGCTGTTCGGGGATGTTTACGGCCAACTCGATGAACTGTTTGTGCGAGGCGATAGGGATGGCGCTGCCGGGTAATGGGACGATTCTGGCGGTAAATCCGAAGCGGCAGGAGCTTTATAAGGCGGCGGGCAGGCAGATTTTGTCGCTGATTGAAAAGGACATCAAGCCGCTTGATATAATCAATGAGAAATCCCTGGATAATGCGCTTGTTCTTGATATGGCGATGGGCGGCTCGACAAATACCGTGCTGCACACGCTGGCGGTGGCAAATGAGGCCGGTGTTAAATATGACCTTGAGCGGATAAATAGGATTTCATCCGGATGTCCCAATATCTGCAAGGTGTCACCATCGAGCGAGGTTCACGTGGAGGATGTGGACGCGGCGGGTGGTATCAGCGCGATACTGAAAGAAATCAACAAGATACCGAACATGCTGAACACGGACTGTATTACGGTGACGGGTAAGACGCTGGGCGAAAATATAGCTGATGCCGAGATTAAAAATACGGAGGTCATCCGTCCGCTTGATAATGCTTATTCGCAGTCCGGCGGGCTGACTATTCTTAAGGGAAATCTGGCACCAAAAGGTGCTGTTGTCAAGTCGGCGGGCGTTATGGAAGCGATGCTGACTCACAGCGGCCCGGCGGTTATTTTCGAGAGCCAGGAGGATGCCTGCGAGGGTATTTTGGGAGGCAAGGTTAAAGAAGGGGATGTTGTGGTGATTCGTTGCGAAGGCCCGAAGGGCGGGCCGGGTATGCAAGAGATGCTAAGCCCGACAAGTTACATTATGGGTGCCGGATTAGGTGAGTCGGTTGCTTTGATAACGGATGGCAGATTCAGCGGCGGGACAAGGGGTGCGTGCGTTGGTCATGTCAGTCCCGAGGCGGCGGTAGGGGGACCGATTGGATTATTAAAGGATGGTGACATAATAGAAATCGATATCCCGAAAAACAGACTTGATGTTAAACTTTCAGATGAGGAATTGGCCGAGCGCAAAAAGGCGTGGAAGCCGGCCAAACCAAGAATAACGAAGGGCTGCCTTGCAAAGTATGCATCAATGGCCACCAGTGCTGATACCGGCGCGGTCCTGAAATGGTAAATAATGGCGGGCAAAAAGAATACTACCTGGTATGTTTCGGGTCTGCATTTTGAGTGCATGGAGTGCGGCGGTTGCTGCGCCGGGCCGGCGGAAGGTTATATCTGGGTCACCAAGCCGGAGATCGGGATAATCGCAGTTTTTTTGAAGATGACGCCGGCAGAGCTTCGGCGCAAGTTCATGAAACGCTACGGCCTGCGGACATCGATTATCGAACACCCGGATACCAAAGATTGTATATTTCTGCAGGAAGTAAACGGACAAAAACGATGTGTGATTTATCCTGTTCGCCCGAACCAGTGCAGGATTTGGCCTTTTTGGCCGATCAACCTGGCCAGCACAGATTCCTGGAACAAGGCGGCCCAAAGATGCGGCGGTATCAATCGCGGGAGGCATTACAACTTCGAGGAAATACAAGACATCAAGAGCAGGAAAAAATGGTGGCAGAATCCAGGGGGAAAAATCAGCTCCTGAACAAGGTGGCTGAGATTTACGATTGGCTGGATGAACAAATCCGTCTTACTGACGGTCTGGTCATCAGGTGTGATGGCTGCGGCAGGTGCTGTGATTTCGAGGTTTTCGACCATCGGCTGTTTGTTACGCCGCCGGAGTTGATGTACCTGGCTGCAAATCTCGGGGACGAAAACTTAAAACCGATGCCCGACAGCCGATGTCCCTATCATTTAATCTGCGAATGTACGGTTTATGAATATCGTTTCGCCGGGTGCAGGATTTTTTCCTGTAAGGGGGATGCGGATTTTCAGAGCAGGTTGAGCGAGTCGGCGCTGAAGAAATTCAAGTCGATTTGCACGGAATTCAAAATTCCCTATCGTTATACAGACCTTGCGACAGCATTAGAAAACATCTCGAAACTGTGACTCCTTCGGCAAGCTTATGAGAGATTCCTCACTGCGTTCGGAATGACATTTTTTTGGCGCGTGCGTTGAATAGTTTTGCCGGCCCTTAGTATTTATCAATCGGCAGTGGGATGTTGTCCTGTGGGTCACACAGGTTGATATATTTTACGCCTGTTACGCCGCCTAAAAGTGAGCCGTGTTTCCTGTAATACTCGTAAAGCTTGGCCAGTTTCTGCTCATCGGTGGATTCGAGATATTTTTGCCATGCGCCGACCTCAGCGCCCCAGATAATTTCGGTATTGTCGTTTGTGTAAAGGACAATGTGCGGGAAGCGGTTGTTTGCACGACCCTTGAAATTGCTCATGTCTATACTGGCGATGTCATAAAACAGCGGTTTCTCAGGCGTGAGGATTTTGTCCATTCTCTGGAGATGAGCCAATATGGCAACAGCGGCGGCAAGGTCGTCGCGCAGCCACACTATTCCCGGTCGTGGTGTTTTTATTATTAAGGGCAGGCCTTCCACCCTTACAACATGTAGATTCGGTATCGGGACAAAATCGAGCACGACCAGGTCAGAGTCGACGTAAAATTTGTTCAGACTTGATTTGACCAGGGCCAGGGGCCTTCGCCACCTTCCCGTGATTTGGATACTATCATGTGTGGATTGCACTGTTACTTTATCGAGCCAGGCCGTTGTCTGTGCAAGATTTTTCTGAAGGAGGCGGGCGCATTCTTCATCGGGTATTAAGTCACCATTGGGTGCGGCGGCGGCGTAAATCTTTGTTTTGAGCGTTTCATTGACCCATGGGGGTACATCCATCAATTTCAGCGTTGATCCTTCTTCCCAGACAGAGACGTTTTTTTTGACGTAATTTTCCAGCGATATAAAGCCTTCCCGCAGGACAAATACGAAGCCGATTCCCATTGCGGCGGAAACGCAGGCCACAGCACATACTTTCAGAATGCGCATCAAGCTCGGATAATAGTTTATCTTTCGCCTGCTCTTTCTTTTTGGGGTTCCGCCCTTAAAGGATATTCTCCTGGTCAAGCTTTTTTTTATTTTTTTTCTTTTGGCCACGATAATCTCGTATCCTGCTTCACGCCCGGCTATTGGCGAGTGACGAATATGCCGCGGCGATTATTTTTGTGCAGAGGTCACTCATTGAAAGCCCTGTCTTTGCCGCCGCCATTGGTAAAAGAGAATGGCTTGTAAATCCCGGGATGGTATTGACCTCCAGGACGTAAGGGACACCGTTTTTTGTGAGGATGAAATCAGCCCTTGCGAAATGCCGGCAGCCGAGCGTGTTGAAACAATCTATCGCCGCAGCCGCAATTTTTTCGGCCAGCGCCGCGTCATCGATTGTATCGAAAAGATACTTTGTTTGTTCGTCGATGTATTTTGCCTCGTAGTCGTAGAATCCGGTTTTTGTTTTAATTTCAATAATCGGCAGCGTCAGCTTTCCAAGTATTCCGACGGTTATTTCCCTTCCGTCAATATATTCTTCAATCATACAATCGCCGAACTTTTTCAGGCACCGTCGGGCATCGGCTAATGCCGACCTGGGGTCGTCGACAATGGTGACACCAACAGTGCTTCCCTGCCTGATTGGCTTGACTACAAGCCTGTCACCGAGGATGGACAGCTCTTTGGCAAGCTCTTTTGCGTCCTTTCGCTGATCGAAAATAATTGCCTTTGGTGTTATCACACCTGCATCGTCGAAGGTCTTTTTGCTTGCCATCTTGTCAAATGCCAGCCTGCTTGCCATCGGCCCGCTGCCCGTGTAGAGAAGTGATTTGTCTTCGAGTATCTGCTGGAGTTGTCCGTCTTCGCCGAATTTGCCGTGCAGTGCGATAAAGAAGACGTCGATACTGTCATCTTCGAGTATGTCCATCTTGTCCGGGCCGATGTCGGCGGTGACTACGTTGAGGCCGGCTTTTTTTAACGCATCCGCAACACAGGTTCCGCTTTGTATGCTGATGTCCCGCTCTTCGCCGATGCCGCCCATAAGCACGGCCACTTTTAGCCTGCCTTGGACTATCGGCGATTGAGAGTTTGCTGAAGGTTCGACGACCATTTTATCGTATTTCGTATCCTGCTGCTTATTGTGCGTATCTCGATTTGCGAATCACGAACAACGAATTTAACTCCAGATTTCGATTTCAAGTTCCAGTTCTGTGTCGAAATGCTCTTTTACCCTCTCTTTTATAGCGTCTATGAGCCTCATAACGTCGCGGCTTTTGCATCCCTTTTCTGCGATTATGAAATTTGCGTGTTTTTCGCTGACGGCGGCGCCGCCGATTTGCAGACCCTTTAGGCCGGCCCTGTCAATCAAGGCGCCGGCGGAAGCGCCTCTCGGATTTTTGAAGATGCAGCCTGAATTTTTCGAGTTTAACGGCTGATTGTTCTTTTTATGAATCCAGATTTCTTTCACCGTTCGCATAATTTGGTCCGGGTCACCTTCGGTTAATTTCATCCTTGCGTTCAGGATGAATTTTGCGGTGATATTTGTCCCGCGGTAGTCGAACATCAGCTCAGGTTTACTCTTTTCAAACACATTTCCCTGGTTGTCCATGAGTGTCACAGTTTCAACGGCTGCGCCGATATCGCCGAAGCTGCCTCCGGCGTTCATTCTAACGGCCCCGCCGATGGAGCCGGGTATGCCCGTGAGGGCTTCGATGCCGGAAAGACCTTTTTGAACACAGGTTAAAACCAGCTTGCTCAAATCCGCGCCCGCCCAGGCGGTGACCTCTTCGCCGTCGAATTCCACCTTTTTGAATTGGTCCGAGTCGAGTTTAACGACGGCCGCCCGCAGTCCCTCATCACTGATTAAAAGATTGGAGCCGAAGCCAAGCACATAAACCTTGATTTGGTTTTCGTTGCATCGCAGGGCGACGTCTTTGAGCTGGTCGATGCTCTTCGGCCTGATAAAGAAATCGGCCGGTCCGCCTAAGCCGTACCATGTGTGATTGGCCAACGGATAGTTAGTTTCAACTATTTTCTCTAAGCCGCTGAAGATATTCATCTGCAACCTTCCAAATATCACCCGCTCCCATAGTAACGACCAAATCACCTTCGGTTACATTTTCCAATAAAAAATCGCAAATGGGGCCGAAACCATCGATAAATACCGCATCTGTACCGTTTTGTAGTATTTTTTCAACCAGAATCTGCGAATTAACCTCTTTTTTTGCCGCCAGCGAGTCCCTGACGAAATAAATTTCCGGCATAATAGTTACATCGGCAAGCTTGAAGCTTTCTGAAAAGTCATTAAGTAAAAATCTTGTTCTGCTGTATTGGTGCGGCTGGAAAACGCAGAATAAATGCTTCGGCTCGTATCTTTCTCGTATTGCGGCCAGTGAAGCCCTGATTTCAGTTGGGTGGTGGGCGTAATCATCGAGTACCGTGATTTGGCCGACCTGTGCTTTTAGCATGAGTCGGCGATCGATGCCGGTAAAATTCGGCAGGAGAGCGAGTATCTGGGATGTGTCCAGTCCGATATTTATCGCCATAGCCACTACCGCAAGGGCGTTTAGGATATTGTGGGTACCGGGCAGGGAGTTTCGAGCGGGCCCTAACAATTTGCCATTGTTGTAAACATCAAAGGTATAAAAACCGTCATTTAGCTCAATATTGTCTGCGTAGAAATTGCAATTTTTATCGAGGCCGAAGGTCTCGTGGGGGAAATCGGGCGGCAGCATGCTTATGACTTTTGCCACGTTCGAATCTGTGCCGTTTGCAATCAGGGCGCCGTTCGGTTTGACGCCGAGGGCGAAATCACAAAAGGCATCGACTATCTGGTCTTCGTCCTTGTAGTAATCGAGATGGTCCTGCTCGATATTTAGTATACAGCCGATTTTGGGCTTTAGGTTCAGAAAGCTTCGGTCATATTCGCAGGCCTCTGCTATGAAATATTTACTTTCACCGACGCCGGATGAGCCGCCGAGCTGTATGATGTCGGCGCCGATGATAAAA
>JAOUFU010000249.1 GCA_029858035.1 Phycisphaerae bacterium | reverse complement strand
TTTGTTTTGCATAAAAAGTTTATTTTTTCGTACGTAGACTTTCGTACTTCGTAAGTCGTTTATTAATCGTTGATTACGCCCAATTCGAAACAAAAGGCATGTTTCTAACGGGGTAAACAGATTTCGCGGATTTTTTAGCCGCAAAAATGCACAAAAAGGTGCTTTATTAGTCATTAATACACCCCCCAGTTAGATAACGCTTCGCTATCTCACGGGGCAAGCTAAATAAGTCTCAATTGCCGTTTGTATTATACCAAACTTGGCCGTGATGTTCAATGAAAATACAACTTATTTAATAAAAAAATGACAAAAAAAGTGTTTTTTTACCGCGGAGGACGCAGATTATTAAGGATTAGCACAGATTTACGATGGGAAAAGGGAAAAGAGAGAAAAACAAGCTCAGGTAAATTAGGAGCAAACATTTAATTAAGTTTTAACTGACAATCCGCCAAATTTTGGCAAGTATATAGTGAAGGCCAAGTGCTTTTACAACGTAATTTTGGCTATGAAGGATGAAAACGGCTAATGATATAGCGTTGAAGGCCTTAGGGGCGCTGCTGATAGTTGCAGGAGCATTGAAAGGCTGGCAACTGCTTACAGAACCGACTGCTAATAATAGTATTTGGACCTGGCGGCCATTTATGGTCTTGCAGGTCGATAAAGGTTGGTTCGTCACAACACCTGCCGTTGCCTTATTAACTGACGGCCAAGTTACATCAGCCCAGAAAGCAAAAGCACCTGATTTTGATATAATTCTCGAAAACATAGCAAAAACATTGAAAAACAGAAGAAAATTTGCGTTTTTTATCAACAAATCCTTTAACACATTCGGCATTATTATAAGGAGGTGAGAATTATGATAAAATTATTGGATGATTGATGATAGGATATATATGAAGACATGAGCATTCAGAATGTAAAGTATTGTCGGTTTTACGGAAAATATAAAAGAGGCAGAATTATGAAAATAACTATAAGAAAAATCTGTTTACTGTTGGTAATAATGATAGTTGTAGGATTTCACGCACTTGGCAACCTTACTGAAGATAAGGGAATGGATCTCGATCGCCGTCTCAGTAGGTCAGAAATGAGGAAGACAGTAGGTTTTGCCTGTAATGACTGTACAATGACAAAGTCGGTCAACAACTGCCCAGATATGGGTGTGTGTAACAGATGCGCTAATGCATCCAGCGAGGAAGATGTTAGTTGCGGTGACTCCACAATAGAAGATGGAACCAATGAATATGAAGATAGTTGCTATCTTGAGTCCGAACCTGGTGGCTTATGCGCAGAAGCCGATGACAAGTATTGTAAAAAAAGTTATTCATGTACCACTGGAAGTCCATCATTCGGACTTGATTGTTCCAGCGTGAGTGGTAATTGCGTCGGTCCCACGGCGAACTGGTGTTCAGAGTGTAGTAGAAGACTTTATGGCAGTATATCAAGTAGCAAGTTCTCAAACAACGAGTGCGAGTTTTAGACAATTTGGTTGTAATATTGGGATATACCCAAAACGCGGGCTATCAATTATGTTTTGGCGACATGCGCGAGGTTTCTAATTACTCGCGCATGTCCTGTTGTGTTGTTAACACTATCGCAAAGAAGGATTTATTGATAATGTTTTCGACTCAAAATTGAGGAGAGATTATGTCTTGTAAATCAGCTATGCAAATGCCTCAACAATTTACTTGGTGTTTTGTTGTATTTATTCATTTCATGTGTTTTGTGACAATTGAAACCACCGCCATGGCATCCCTGCAAGGAGAGATAGATTTGCTCGAAACTACCGCAATGGCTCACAGAAGTAACCTCGAGCAAATTCTAACCTGGAAAGGTAGAGCAACATATGAAGTAAAAGATGAGATAGAAAATGACAAAGGAAAAGTGCCAATGTACTATAGGAAGAGTTCTGTCTTATTTCTTTTAGATCACACACAAAAGGCAACTCGGTGGAATATGAAAGTTGAAGATTATGCTCTGGGAGCAAATATGCCAGATGAGGTGGAGGTTATCGAGACCACCAATGGAATGAAAAAAGATAATAGTTTTTATCAAGTAGAACCTTTAATGATCTCCAAGGAGGGGCAGAAAATCAATACTTTAAAGATTATGTCTATTGAAAATGCCGTTAGTGCGTTTAAAGATTCTACTTTTGACCCTATGTGGTACCTGACTAGATCAGGCCATAATATATCAAAATTTCTTCTTTTTCTCCACCAAAAAGCTAATAGCTTAAAGGTGTCTGGTAAAATAAAACGCAATGGAGATATTGTTAGCCTTGAGATAAGTGAGGGAACTCTATTCAACTACTACGAGTTCAATCTTGACAAAGGCGGCAACCTTATTAAGTACATTGGCAAAAGCAAGAGGGGAGAGGACGTATATACATGGACTTATGAGAATATAGAAGATACCTGGGTACCAAAGATGTTCGAGCACGTGAATATTGACCGTCGCCATGAAAGACTCAGAAGGCTAAGTCAGAGGGTAGAGTTTATGCAACATATTATTAACGTTCCGATAGATCCGTGTGAATTTACTTTGGATAAAATTGGTGTTACTGTAGGTACACCAGTTACCGATTTAAAAATGGGCTTTTTCTATAAATATGGTGGTGGCATTTCAACATTACTTAACATTGATAATATACAATTTGACACTGAACCATCTGTGGGCTTAGGTTCAGATTCTAAGGCGGAGAAGTTATCTAAGTTTGTGGATGCGATTAATCCCAAGGTATCGAAAGAATCCATTAGGATATCACCACAACAGGGGTCAGGGTCGTCGATTATTGCTACTAAGACCCGCTACAAATTATATATTGCAGGATTATGTATTTTGGCCGTATTGGTTTTAGCTGTATGTGGTCGACTTTATTTGCATAAGAGCAGAAAGGAATACTGATGACACACACTAAGAAAGTTGAGACTAATCTGTGCATAATAATATTTAGTATATTAATTTTCGGTTTATTCGAACCAAAGGTAACGTTAGGAATGCAAAGCCAGGGTTACCAAGGTAATACTCCTCAATGCGGCCATTGGGCCATACAACGTTCTTGTGAACTTCTTGGGGCTCCTATGCATATTGGAGAAATAATGAGGCTTTTACCGTCCAGTGAGCAAGGTCACAGCATGTACGATTTTGTCAAGGTACTAAAAAAAATCGGAATCTCTTGTGAGGGAAGAGAATTGGCATTGTCTAATCTTAGCACCTATGTTCCCTGCATTGCACATATGAAACCGGATCACTTCGTGGTTGTAGTGGAAGTAGTGGATGAAGATTACGTGGCCCTCTTCGATGGTGAAGGACGACGCTCTCTTTGGCCTATAACACAGTTTAGTGAGCATTGGACAGGAAAAATACTGCATATACGGCGAAAGTCGCAAAAAGGGGCTTTACCAACCTACTTGAGGAGAAAATCTACGTCTGGTTCATGTATTCAATTCGACGCATTATTGGTCGACAAAGGTGAACTTTGCGCAACTGGTGAAATTGTAGATTTTGTATTTCCTTTTAGTAACTTGGGTGACTCTGACTTGGTTATTTACGAAGTAAAAAGAGATTGTCTCTGTTTAGAGTCAGTGCAACCCACGAAGCCAGTACCACCTGGTGGCCAAGATCAGATTATTCTAAAGTACCGGATAACCACAAAAGATAGTGGTTCATTTAATCATAGTGCATTAGTTCGGACAAACGACCCAGTTTTACCAGTGATCAAACTGACAACATGTGGGACTACGGCAAGGTCAGTAACTATTGAACCGAGCTATTTAGATCTTGGCGAAATTATTGTATGCCAGAAGGCCCTCCGGATCTGCTATGTTAAATTTACTGGTGATATTCCTTTGAAAATTACTCGGATTGAATGTCCCAGTGACCGAATCAAGGTTGCCTGGAAGCTTCTCAGCCAGGATAATATCCTGCAATATTGTCCCGCACTTGGGGGAAAAGTAAAAACGGTGGGATCGAACAAAAAGTACCTGCAAATAGAAATTATACCGGAACAGAACGCTTTCGGCATGATTACAACTGAGCTGTTTGTTCATACCAATATTGAAGACTACAAAAAGCTTAGGGTTCCTATTGTAGCTGAAGTGAAGCACCCAATTGAATTGAGTCCAAGCATATTATATTTGCGAAGAATAAAGCACGGAGTAACAATCGATAAGACAATCCGGGCTTGGTCGCCAGACGGTGTTCCTTTTAGAATCGCGAGAGTTGATACAGGAGATACAGGTTTGCAATCCACATACTCGCAGGATGAAAATGGTAAGACACATATAGCTTTTCATGGCAAAATAGATGATCCGAGTAAAATTACTGATAGAGAAATCAACATACTTGTGGAGTTACTGGATAGCAAGAAATCTTTGTCCATAAAACTCCCTCTATATGCTTCGATCATAACTAATTAGAAAAGTTGGGCTCACTAATCAGGTAAAATGTTTTACCTCAGGTAAGTTTCAGACCAAAAGTGCATATGCGAATTGTTGACGTTTCTGTATCCATCCTTTCAGCATTGTCGTTAAAATACATCACAATGCAAGCCCGCACTATCAACGAATGCGCCTTTTTAACGCCATTTTTTCCTCTGCATTGTTTGTTTTGTTTCTGGTATTAGCCGCCCAGGTAAATTGAGGGTATGGATTCCTGGAGTTCATACCTTAGGCAGCGGGGCTTATTACGCATACATTCGATGGAGTTCTCAACAAAGAGACAATCAGTAGCTGTCTAAACGACGGCTGGCTAAGAAGATTCAGTTTTTCAAGCAGGATTTTTAAGCTTCGGCTCAGGGAGCCTCAGCTCTGTGATTATCGCTCCGATAGTTGAGACGATAGCGAACACGAATACAGGCCAGATGCAGGCCGCTGCAATATCGCCAACGGGCATTTTCTTAACCAGCAGCGCCGAGAGAACCGGATAAAGCAGCCCAAGTGCGATACCGCAGATAGTAGCAGCCACAAATCTTTTCCACAATTTCGCCCCGCCGCAGCCGAAAGTAATCCCTCCCCCACAGGCCAGCGGCACGAGTATCGCAAGGTACCAGATATCTCTCAAGCCCGGGGTATTGCCGGCATTTTGGAGGTAATTGTAGTCGACGGATGCCAGGCCGAAAGCCGCAACAACAGCCCAGAGAGCCACGTGCCAGTATCGCGGTTTTATTGATGCCCGCATCTCGGCCCGCTTGCGCATTCTCCGCCGTATCGTCAGTGGCCAGTTATAGAACAGCCGGAACACCCAATGCTCCAGCAGTGCCCCGTGCTCACCAAACACCGGCACAATATGCACGCCTTCCGTCGACCAGTGAGCGGCCATAAACCTTGCAAGCGCGGGATAGTGATACGTCATCTGAATAGGAAATGCCAGATAGCCTATATATTTCATAAAGCTTAAGAACACCGCGATATTGTAATTCTTAAAGTCCCGGTCATATATTGCAATCCCAACGGCCCACAGTCCCCTGCAAATTGAACCGGGTGAAATGGGAATGATTTGGAAGAGCACGAGTATCCCCCCGGCCCCGATTTTGCTTCCGGTCTTTTGGTAATATATCCATGCTACGATGATTGAGACAATCTGAGTTACCGGCAGAGTCAATAAATGCACAACGAGGCTGATAAGGTAACGCTGGATATAGCGTTCGTTCAGTTGCGAAAGTATGGTTTGTGCGTCCTCCCTGGTGAGGATATGTTTTTTCCCGCCCTCGGCGACCATATCGCGCATCCACTGCTCTCGAAGTTTGGCGCTAAAATACAGTTTTATTGGCCGAACAAAAATGTAGTGAAGCTTATCCTTAAAGAACGCGCGGTCGGTCAGGAACCTGTGCAAGCCGGCCGGGAGAATCGAAAGCGGCAGATGAAATAAGAACCGCAACAAGGAGTCCGCGACCTTCGGCGCACGTTCTTCGTCAAGGCGTCCCGCCCTGTGCCAGGCAATCACTTTCTCAGCCATCCTGCCCCGGACTGCGCGGCGCAGATATCCGGCGCTTGTGAGCATCGCTTTGTAATGGCTTCGCCAATCCGGCCGGGCCCAAATCCGACGAATCAATTTGCCAAAAAACGGTATGGCGCCGATCAGGTAAAACAATACTGTCGACGCCTTGCTGTTTCGAAATTTCTGTTCATGCTCTTCATCGATGAGGTTTCGCACTTTCCAGCCGGTGACCGCGCTATCGAGCATAGTCGACCAGAGCTTTTTGCTGTAAAGCAGCTTAACGTGATTGTGAGTTATGTCCGGGACCGAGTAGCGATATACGCTCTCGACGGCTTTTAGCTCATCCAGCAACTTTTTGCTGTCTGCAAATTGCTCGCTGTTGGCTTTCATAAAGGCGGCAAGCCTGGTAATACTTCCCCGGTCGAACTGGACCAGAGAGCCTCGGAAAAGTCCTTTTAATATCAGCTTGAAATCGCCCGGGCTCATCGGCAAAAATGGCAGCAGGGCCAGACCGGCCCTGAAATCGACCGCAACCAATCCGCCCGATGGGTCGTCTTCAGTATCTTGGCGTTTGAGGCAATTGGGTTGGCTCTTGCACGTCCACCACTCATACTGCCGGGCAAACTCATACGCCCCCATATCGTTCAACAGTTTAACGAAGTCGCGCATGAATTTCCGCTTTGCCCGGTATTCCGGCGAGCCAAGCCCGCCAGTGGCTGATTCATCGGCCCTGCCCCTGCGCCACCGCTTGAGCGAATCAAGATGGTCGTCGACCTCCAATTGCCACGTCCGCCCGTCGATCCACTCGCTCAACTCCCCGCAGCTTCCAAGCCGGCCGTCGACAAACGTTGCGTAAATATCCACCACCTTATTTTCGTCGCCGAATCGAATCTTTGCCCCTCGCC
>JAOUFU010000248.1 GCA_029858035.1 Phycisphaerae bacterium | reverse complement strand
GTGAGGGTTCGAAAAGAAGGCAAACGCGGCGGCCAGATGCGGTACCGGGGGGAAGTTGTTGAGATTCTTGAGCGGTCGAAGAACAGGTTCGTAGGGACGTTACAAAAACGGAGCGAAGGTTGGATAGTTCAGCCTGACGGGAAGGGATTTGTCGAGCCGATTTCCGTAGATGATGTCGGAGCCAAGGGAGCGAAGCATAAGGACAAGGTCGTGGTCGAGATACTTTCGTATCCCACGGAACAGTACCTTGCACGGGGAGTGATTGTAGAAGTGCTTGGTAAAGCGGGACGGTACGACAGCGAGATAAAATCGGTAATCCACCAGTTTCATCTTCCGAGCGAATTTGAGGAGAAGTGTAACAAGCAGGCGAGTGAAGCTGCGACGGGCTTTGATCCCGAGAACATTGAGAACAGAGAGGACATAACGGGGAAAGTGATTGTTACGATTGACCCGCCTGATGCGAAAGATTTTGACGATGCGATAAGTTTGGAACAAGACGGCAAAGGCAACTGGGTATTGGGGATTCATATTGCCGATGTGAGTAATTTTGTGAAGGCGGACTCTGCGCTGGATATAGAAGCGAAAGAACGGGGCAATAGCGTTTATCTGCCGGGCAAAGTTATTCCGATGCTGCCGGAGGTTTTGAGTAACGGAGTATGCAGTTTGCAGCCGGAGCAGAAGCGATTTGTAAAAAGCGTATACCTGACCTACGGCGAGAAAGGCAAAATTCTGTCACGACGGTTCGCAAACAGTGTTATTAAATCGACAGAGCGGTTGACATACAGACAAGCGGACAGGATTTTGAAAGGGCATACGAAGGTTGCCAAACATGAAGCGGTTGAGTTAGTGAGAAATATGGAGAGGCTCAGCAGGGTGATTGAGAAGCGGCGAGTTGAGAACGGGATGCTGCATCTTGATTTGCCCGAGACGGAATTGATAATGGACAAGTCCGGGAGGGTAGTGGACGCCGAACCTGCCGATGACAGCTATCCGCATACGATAATCGAGATGTTTATGGTGGAGGCGAATGATGCGGTTGCGGCCCTTTTGGACAGGCTGAATATCGGATTTATGCGGCGGATTCATCCGGAGCCTGATGCTTTGAGTATGAAGAACCTGGCGAAGCTCGTTCGGGCGTTCGGGTATAATTTGCCTCGGACGCCGGACCGCAGGGCGATACAGGATTTATTAGCTGCTGTTAAGGGAGCGGATTGTTCCTTCGGTGTGAATTTAGCGGTGCTGCGGAGTTTCGAAAAGGCAGAGTATGCGCCGGTGAATGTCGGGCATTTCGCGCTTGCTTCGATTCAATATTGTCATTTTACCAGCCCGATACGGCGGTATGCGGATTTGCTCGTTCATCGTGTTCTGGAATTCTATCTGCAAAATCGTGTGGACTTAGCAAAGAACAATTCAATCGAGATGGATTTGACGGGGATTGGGAAACATATCAGCTTTACGGAGCAGCGGGCGGAGGACGCCGAGAGAGAGCTGAAGGCCGTTTTGCTTTTGCAAATGCTGAGTAAGCGTATCAACGAGGAGCTGGACTGTGTGGTTACCGGGCTTGCGGGCTTTGGTGTTTTTGTGCAGTCGCGGAAGTTCGGGATCGAAGGGCTTATCCAGATGGGTGACCTGGGGCCTGACGAGTGGAAATATGACCAAAAGGGCCAGTGCATTGTCGGTGAACGTACGGGACGCATTATTCGGCTGGGCCAGGGGTTGAAAGTGCGAATAGTTTCTGTTAATGTAGCGGCACGTCAGTTGAATGTGTCACCTGTTGAGCCGTTGGCTAAAGAGCCTGTTCGAAAAAGGAAAGGTGCAAAGAAGTCCAAAAAAGGGCGTGTACAGAGAAGGACAAGAAGGAAAAGATAGGGATTAGGTTGATGCTGTCGCGAATCACCGGCAGATCAAGTTTACTAAGGCAAATGAGGAACCTCAGCCTGTAACGGTTACGATAACAACAGACAAATAAACTAACTTGAATTCCGGAGGAACCACAATGATCAATCTCAATCGACGCGATTTTTTTAAGAAATCGGCGCTGCTATCCGGCGGTTTGGCTGTGGGGGGTGCTGCGGCAGAAAGTCAGGGAGATGAGGGAGTAAAGGTTTCGGCAACGAAAAAGCCGCTGCTTAAGCTTGGCCTGATGAGCTATAACCTGGCGCGCAACTGGGACATCGAAACAATAATAAAGAACTGCACCGAGGCGAAGTTCCAGCATGTGGAACTTCGTACCACGCACGCCCACAAGGTGGAAGTCAATCTGTCCAAGGCGCAGCGTAAGGAAGTGCGCAAGCGGTTTGAAGATTCGGCCCTGGAGGCGATCAGTTTGGCCAGCGGCTTCAGCTACCACCACGCGGACGCCGCCCGGCTGCGGGAGAACATCGAAGGCACGAAGGAATATACCAAGCTGGCCCACGATATAGGGGCGTTGGGGATTCGGGTATTTCCCAACGCGGTTAGCGATAAGGGCGTTTCGATGGAAAAGACATTAGAGCAAATCGGCAAGGCTGTTCGGGAATGCGGTGAATTTGCCAAAGATTACGGGGTAGAGATTCGATTAGCCAACCACGGGCGGGGCACGAACCGAGTGCAGGTCACCCGTAAAATTCTCGATTACGCCGACAGTCCTCACGTTTACGTCAACTGGAACTGCGACGGATCCGATATCGAAGCGCCCGGCTTCGAATCGAACTTCAACCTGGTCAAAGACCGGATTAGCAACCTCCACATGCACGACCTTTTCAACGAACAATACCCGTACCGGAAACTGTTCCAGTTGCTGCGCGAAAATAATTATTCGCGCTACTGTGACGCGGAAATCGGCGAAAGCAAGGAGCCGGTAATCCTTATGAAATACTATCGCGGCCTGTTCCTGGCCCTCCAGGATGCGCTATAATGAATTAGGTTATTTTAGCGGCCTGTTTGTACAGGGGATTTATGTTTTATAGAGTTTAGAAGTGGTCCATATATTTTCGGGAGAAGAATTATGATAAGAATAAAACGACGAGATTTTTTGAAGGGTTCGGTGGCGGCGGGGGTGGGTTTGTTTACACCTTTTTCACGCGTCTGGGGCGCAAATGACGACATTCGGGTTGCTATGGTGGGTGTCGGCTCGAATGTGAAGGTCGGGGGGATAGGTAAACAAATGATTCGCAGTATAAGCAAAATCCCCGGCGTTCGCATCGTGGCACTCTGCGATCCCGAGCGGGCGCATCTGTATCCTGAAGTGGAGAAATTCAAAGATCGCAAGGAAAAATGCGACGCTTACGTCGACATTCGCAAGCTACTGGACATCAAAGACGTCGACGCTATCATCGTGGGCACTCCCAACCACTGGCATGTGCTGGCGGCGGTTTGGGCGTGTCAGGCGGGCAAGGATGCCTTCGTACAGAAACCCTTCTCGCACAATATGTTCGAGGGCCGAAAAGCCTGGGAAGCGGCGCAGAAGTATAAACGCATCGTTTCGGCTACCCACGGCTCGCGAGGCAGGTCGGGCGTGGGTGAGGCTTTCGCATACGCGCGGGAAGGGAATCTTGGTAAAATTCTTTATGTCCGCGGCATTACTTACCGGCGGCGCGACAGCATCGGCAAAGTAACAGGTTCGCAGCCGGTCCCGAAGACTCTGGATTATGACCTGTGGTCGGGGCCAGCGCCAATTCTGCCGGTAATGCGTGAGGAGCTTCACTACGACTGGCACTGGATCTGGGCCTACGGGGACGGTGACCTGGGCAACCTTGGCATCCACAATCTGGACGCCTGCCGGTGGGCCCTCGGGAAAGAGAGTCTGCCGGAACGCGTGCTGAGTCTGGGAGGCCGCTTCGGATACGAAGATGACGGCCAGACGCCGAACACGGTAATCACTTTCTATGACTATAAGCCGGCCCCTGTTATTTATGAGGTGCGCGGCCTGCCGACGAAGGAGCGGTACAAGGGCATTGCCAGCGGTGTGGTCGTCCACTGCGAGCATGGGTACATCGTCGGGAACAAGGCGTACGACAATGATGACAAATTGATCCGGGAATTCGAGCCGACCAACCAGGATTCGTTTACCAACTTTTTCGAGGTGGTCCGCAGCCGTAAGACGAGCGATTTGCAGGAGAACGCGCTCAGCGGGCATCTCTCGGCGTGCCTGGTCCATATTGGAAACATCTCCTATCGTATCGGCAAAGAGACTGACAGCGAGCAGATTCGCGAGATTGTCCGGGCGGACAGGAACTTTTCCGAAACTTACGACCGCTTCTGCGCTCATCTGGAGGCACACAAAATCGATATAGAGAAACATCCCGTTATTGTCGGTCCATGGCTAAGGATGAATCCCAAAGAGGAAAGATTTGTAGGAGCGTTCAGCAAACGGGCCAATCAACTGCGGAGCAGAGAGTACCGGCCTCCATTCGTAGTTCCGGAAAAGGTGTAGCATTGGTAAAAGTGATACCACTATTGGATTCGGAGTTGATGGATTAGTTGGTAGGTGTGGCTATAGCTTTCGAGAAGGACTTTTTGGTTAACCACCAGAAAAGGATTCCTATACTTGCACCTCCGAGATGTGCCAGAGCCGATACATTGGTGAAACCTGAGACCTGCCAGAAAACCTGGAGCATCTGTGAAAGAACCCACAGCGCGAACATCACCCCAACAGGGATACGTATCCAAAATCGGTAGTACCAGAGAAAACCCACACTGGCTTTGGGAAAGCGCAGGCAGTAGTATGCCATAATACCGGAAATTCCTCCACTTGCTCCTACGCATGGGACTGTTGCGCGGGGGTCTCCCATGATGTGGGCGATATGGCCTGCAAGGGTTGCGATAGCGACGAGCAGGATAAAATTCTTTTTGCCCAGAATGTCTTCCGTGTTATCTCCGAAAACTAAAAGGAAGTACAGGTTTCCAATCAGGTGTATAAGGCCGGCATGCAGGAAGAAGGAACTGATAAAGGTAAAGCCAAAGTGGCGACCCAGTTCAGCCGGGATCAAGCCCCAGTTTGTTATGACTTCCTCAAGGTCCCGGTAGAAGTAAATATTCACGAAGGCAATGAAGGCAACGAGGGCCCATGTTACGAAAGGCATATTTTTGAGTGATGTGTAGTTGTACTCTATCGGCAGGCCAAAAATTGCCGGTATAATTTCCCACCAGTGTTCCGGGCTGCTTTCCCCCATTCCTTCGGATTCCTGATCCTTTTTAAGAATTTCAAGCCGAGCAAGAGCCAGAACTTCCCTGGCCTTTGGGGAAAGGTCATCTTTGGGTTCTTTAACGACCGGGAGTTTGGGAAGATGCTCATATTCCCGCGGGTCAAAGAAGATAAAATGACACCCTGTACAGACGTCGAGATATTCAGTTTTTTCCCGGCTGATAATCGGGACTTCGGCCATTGTACGCCTGCAGGCAGGGCATTTTCGGGTGCCGGAGTATTGACCTGAGCGTGCTCTCTGCCACAGGCTGTTTACGATTGGGCGGGGTATTGCTTTTCTTACCAATTCAAGGGACACGGCGCGGCCATCACATGAGGGGCACACCCAGAAAAGGCCCAGTGTATTAGAGTTTTTGGTTAGCGATGTTTTGCAGCCCGGACAGATAAGCATTTGGTTTTTAGCCGTTAGTATTTAGTATACAGTATTTAGAATCTCGGTTCGTTGCTTGTATGAGATTGCAGAGAAGACAATTTGTCAAGGAATTTATCGTGAATCGTCGTTTGTGCTCGTGGCTCGACAATCCAGATTCCAGGTAATGGGAAGCGGGGCGGCGGGGTCGTTAGTCTGCGTGGGAGTGCGTGGGGGCGAAATCTGCTGCGAGTTTGTTGATGCTTGCCCTGAAAGCGAATACCGCAACAAAACCGGCAAATCCGAGATTTACAATGCGTTGGGGGGTAAACATTTGGGCCACCGGGGAATCTGTGCTGAGCATGTCTTCTGTATCAGAAAAGAGGAGGACATAGGGTATAAACAAGAGCAATGCCATCATAATGACGTTAATTGTACTTTCGAAAAGTGCGACGATAGGGGAGTATCGGGGGGAGATGTATATGCAGAGGGCGCAGAGGATACAGAAGCCGTAATAGGCGTATTTGTAGAACGGCATTGAGTCAAGTGCAGATACGCGGACGTTTATTCCCGCAAAGTAGTCGAGCAGGATAAATAAGGGTGTTGCGTAATAGTACCATTTCGGAATGAAATATCTGTTGTATGTACTCATTTTATTCCAGAGTCGATTTCGTATATAGCATCTTTTGAAGCATGTCCCGGCTTTTATTTATTATTGTAAGTATGGTGAGTGAAGGCAAGAATAAAAATCAAATATTAAGAATCAAAATGCAAAGATGACAGATAAATAGGAGGGGGATTCACTGGCTGGGCCAGAGGAGATTAGTGTGAGAGGCGATGATGTCTTCGGGCGGGATTTTTTTGATGATGGCTTCGTATTTGTCGTCGTTGTAGGCAATAGCGGCGCGGCGCAAGAGGGAAAAAAGGGATGCGGGGCTTTGACGTGTGATTTGTTTGTAGGGCCATTTTTGGTCTGTGTCGACATATTTTGCGAGGAAATCGAGGGCCTTTTTGATGCTTCGGCCATCGGTGGATTCGTAATGCCATAGGTCGATGCCGAGTTTGTCGGCCATTGTCGCCAGGTTAAACAAGCCGCGGAGGTTGCCTGCACTGTAGCCAAGTGACTTTGTGCGAGCCAGCTCGTAGGGCTGGCTGCCATCCGGCTCGATTTGCTTATTGATACGGCGGGCGGGGACCTGCTCGATGATTTGCCTCGCGATTTCATTTTGGCCGGTGTAAAGGGCGAGACTGACTACCTGGGCGTCGTACCATGTTCCATGATTATTGAGTTTCTTTTCCTCGCCGAGTCCGTGTTTGCTTGTGCGGAGCCATTTGAGGTATTCGG
>JAOUFU010000247.1 GCA_029858035.1 Phycisphaerae bacterium | reverse complement strand
CAGTCATGCGCGGACGGAGTCTGCGGGAGGTTATCGAGAAGCCCCAGCAAGCCGGGCAGGAGTATGTCGTCTCGGAGATGGCAAGCGGCACGGCACGGAGCTTCATGGTGCGAACGAAGCAGTATAAGTACATGGTGTTTCCAGGGACGGGGGGACAGAAACTGGAGATGCTCTTCGATATGGAGGCGGACTCCGGCGAGATGAAGAATCTGGCCGGGCAACCGACGTTCGCCGGCGAGGTAGAGCGGCATCGCAATTTGCTTGTAGAGTGGAACAGACTTACCGGGGAAGACAAGCATGCGGTTAAGCCCTCGCCCAAGAACCAAAGGAACAAGACAAAGCAGAAGAAGAAACGGAAGTAGCAACAGCAAATCAGAGAAACCAGCTTGACAGACGTTCATTGTCTGCTGTATGTTTTTATAGTTCTGCATTAGACGTTGCAAATAGAGAAAGAAGAATAATTGCCGGAGATTCTCTTATGTTGAAAAAAAGGTTTTTTACATTGTTCACTTGCTGCCTGGCCCTCGTGTTCGTCTTACCCCTGGCCCCCGTGGTCGGCGCCCCCAATCAGATTCAGAAAGGAGAGATGGCCGGATACCTGCTCGTCCCCAACGACAAAGTTGAAGAGACGTATAATGCCGGGTTCTCCATGTATGTAGCAGCCTGGCCTTTGTTGCAGGAATACCCGGGGAATCGTTTTCAAACAGGTCTATTCGGCACCTGGATGCACGCTCAGTATGACGGTCCAGAGCCTGCCAAACTGTATTCCGATATTGAGGGCGGCCTGGGCTGGTGGCGTGACACGCGGTTCGCAACGGAAACGCCAAAGTTCATTATGGGCGGGGTGGCCCTGAATTTCAGTGAATGGGCCAACGGGCCCGGGGCCGGCAAAGGAAGGGACTGGGACAGACCGAAAGGCAAGTACGGTGTGGCACAACTCAGTCCCTGGTTGCTGTGGCCCCCCGATGGCCTGAATCTGAAACAAGGTACCTGCGGTGAACTGTTCGGCTACGGGTACCTGCCGCTTCCGCTCACCGAGACCAAATCCACCACCGCAGGGAAAAACGTTCCTACCGGAAATAACTGTTGGACCTTGTTTCTGAACACTCAAAACTTCAAAGGACCGGTTGCCTTCTTCACCCCCTACTTCTGGTCACGCGCGTCTGTGGACGACCCTCGCCTGGCTGGAATGTTTCTGGATAGCCGTCCCTCCGGGCCCAATAGGGCTTTGCAAATGGAAACCCAGTACGTCCCCAGCGTGCAGTCCGTTGACGACAAGGGGGATACCTACGCCCGAATAGCCCCAACCTCGTTCCCCCGAGGGCCGGGGGGCGATTCGGCGGTAGTGCACCGCGTTACCGCCTACGACAAGAAGGCACTATGGGATGCCGTGAAGGCCTGGTTTGAGGGTGGGCCCCCGGCCAGCGGCGCCATCGACCCCCTCGGGGCAGTCATACACAGCTTCCCCGGACGAGGCGGGGCAACATGGAAGATATATAAGCCCCCGGTTCCCAGGGAAGAAAAGGTGCCTATTGACTGGAATTCTTTTGCTACCCCCATCGCACCTGATTCAAGTACCTTTGGATACCGGTGGAACTACGAATTGGTCACGAAAACAGACACTAAAGACGGCCCACTGGCCACGCTCCCCGAATACTATCGCCTGACCAAAGATGACAAAAAAGCTAAGTGGGTTCCGATACCACCCGGCCAGGTCCCGGCTGAAACAGGACTCACCCAGGTCAGCTTTTCTCGGCCCCGCGAGGAACCCTCCAAACCCTATGTCACTCCCGACGATGCCCAGAGCTGCTGGAAGAAGCCCGGCCCAGTGGCAGGGCCTTTCAAGGCGTATCCGGGGGATGGCAGCGTGGTGACGTACTACTGGTATCGATTCGCCGACCAGCCTGCATTGCTCAACGCCGATTTAACCGATAAAGAGCGCGATAGCCTGCAGGCGCGTGTGGAAAAACTCCACAGGAACTGGAAAAAAGACCGCGACTACCTGGCGCCACCCACAATTGGAAAACTGGCGGATGTTGACCCGGCCTTGATTGTAACCCCGCCCCCGGGTCTGGAGGCAGGGTATGTACCCATTGCCACACGGCAGGCAGCGGAAGAATAGGTTCTCTTCGGCCCAATGTCGTTCGCAGCCTCGGCTAGGCAGGGTTGAAAGGAGATATGATATCCCCTCACAAGTGTGAGTAGCACGCTAATGCAATACAATACCAAGATTTTCCTCTCCTCCACGACCCACAGATTCGGAGTAGTCTCGATAAGAGTAGGCTTCGGACCTGTTCCAGCAAGACAGCCACACCACTTTCCTTTCCCAATCCGATGGTCTAATTCCTCCCAACATCCCACCATGTGATCTGTTATTTCAGATCATTTCAGATCATTTCAGATCACCGCCCATTTCTGGGCAAAAACCAGACATTAAAAAAGCCTTGTAAGTGGTTTTCTCACAAGGCTTTACAAAAACGAGGCCGAAGGGGCTCGAACCCTCAACCTTCGGATCGACAGTCCGACGCTCTAACCAATTGAGCTATCTGTTGAGCTGATTCACGAGCAGCATAAATAATAACACTCCAGTTGCTAACTCTATCGCGGCAGTGAAGGAATGACTAATCCAAAAGGGGGCAGGCGGAATTTAGAAGGGAAAAGGGAGAAGGGATAAATTGGTTTACAAGACGTCTGGCTCCCTGCCCCTCCAAACAGGTAGGGGCAAGCTAAGGCAAGCCGGGATTCGGGATGAGGGGCAGGAAGGGAAATTAAAAATCAAAATGGAAATATAAAAACCACAAGTTAAAAATCAAAAACAGATTGAGGATTCCGCATGTTCAAAACTAATTTTGCACACGCTACACGGCTGCATCATATCGATATCATTTTGTTCCAACAAAATGATGATATGGCGTCTTAAGTTTTTGGCTCTCAGCCATCCGGTCGCGATGTACATGACAGTATATTTCATGGTTATAAATACTCAATATCTGTTTACAGCCGAGAAACGCACATTTCCTGTCATTAGCCGAGGTTTTTAGTTTTTTACTCATAGTTCCTCCTTTAAAAAGAGTTCCACACAAAAAAAGCCGCAAAGGTTAGTTATCTTCCTTTGCAGCTTAAAGAGTCTCTAATCTTTTGCGTTTCCATCATTATAACACATTATTGGGCTTTGTCAAACAATGTTTTAATAAATAAGTGACCGACCCTCACATCGCAGCTTCTCGTTTAGCGTCGGCAGGCACCCCAGGAAAATGATTCCGCCATAGGCGGATCTTCGATAAGGATGAATGATGATTGATTAATTGTGGGAATTTAGAAGTTAGAATGCAGAATTTAGAATTGGTTTACTACGCTGTTTATATAGGACGTTGAAAGCGTGGTACTCCTATAAAAACGGCATAGCGGGTGATGATTGTTGGTTATGGTGCGGGATGAGAGAATCGGCGTAAAGCGGATTTTCAATATTACCGATAAGGGTAATATGAAACCTGAACGTAGGCGCTGCATCCGCCACAAACGGACGCCTCTTGTCAGAGGTATCCATGTGAAGGGACAAACAAAGAGGGTGAGCTGTGATAGTTGAGTCAAGAGAGGCCAAAGTTTTTGCCGCATTAGCGATCTCAATGACATTGGGAGTAGTAATCTTACAGTCGCTGGGTAATAATCCACCGTCAGCCGGGGCATTTTGTCTTTCCCGCTATACGAGGGCCGTACCCGTCGAAGAAGCAGTATTGTCCCGTGCAGCGCAGCCTGCGAGCCTCTGGAGCAGTATCGAGATTTACTATAGCGGCACGATGTCGGGCAATATTCAGCAGTTGGCCTTTTTGAGCGGTCTTGGTAATCCGGAAGATATCAACTGCCATTATGTTATTTGTAACGGTCTGGGCGCCGGGGACGGCCAAATACAACCAACGGAGAAATGGCAGCGACAACAGCCCGTGAATCTTGACTGGCTGAGCCACCAGCCACAAACCAGCAATGGTGAACAGACAATTTTTATTTGCGTAATAGCCGACGTTAAAACTGCCCGCCCAACCCTGATGCAGATAAAAATGACAGAGAAACTGGTAGAAGGGCTGTGCAGGAAATTTGACATTCAGTCCGAATCCATCCACTACCCCGGCGACTGGCGATAACAGACAGAGGCCGGAGACGCGGACAGTCACAAATCACGAAAAACTCCTGATTGTAAATTGGCCGGCGGTGAATCGATTAATCCTTTAAGCAATATGGGACTTTGATGCGTGGTTGGTCCTATAAAGATATCGAAATGCCGGGTGGGCTGCAGGTGTGTATGGGGAGGCAAAGTCTGCATAAAGTGCAAATTTGATAAAACCGATATGAGAGAACGGATGGTTGGCGGTGAAGGTGCATTGGCCAAGCGCTGAAATAGATTTTGGCGCTGTCATGTGAATACTAAAGAAAAGGAGTTGAAAATGCTGCTGGACGCCATCTCAAATTGGTTTGGTATGGATATGGGTATCGACCTTGGTACCTGCAATACTTTGGTTTGTGTACGCGATGAAGGTATTGTCCTCAATGAACCCTCCGTAGTTGCCGTTCGCAAAGGAACCACCAGAGTTCTTGGCAACGGAGAAGCAGTCGGACTGATCGCACGCGACATGTTAGGGAAAACGCCCGGCTCGATAACCGCAGTAAGACCACTCAAAGACGGCGTGATCAGTGACTTCGAAATCACCGAGCAGATGCTGGGTGGCTTTATCCGGAAAGTGCACAGCAAGGGCAGAATGATCCGGCCACGTGTGGTAATCGCGGTGCCAAGCGGAATAACCGCCGTCGAGCGCCGGGCGGTGATAGATAGCGCCCAACGGGCAGGCGCCCGCAAGGTTTACCTGGTCGATGAACCGATGGCGGCAGGAATCGGGGCCGGCCTGCCAATCACAGAGCCGACCGCGTCGATGATTGTCGATATCGGTGGTGGAACCACAGAAGTTGCCATAATGTGTCTGGCAGACATAGCAAACTGTGAATCTATTCGTGTGGGCGGCAACGATATGGATGAGGCCGTAATCAACCATCTTAAAAGGGCTTACAACCTGCTTATCGGCGTGACAAGCGCAGAAAGAGTCAAGATAGAAATCGGCTCTGCTGCTCCACTGAAAGAGGAAATGACGATGGAGGTGGCCGGTAGAGACACGATTTCGGGTCTGCCGAGAAAGATCCTTGTGACAAGTGAGGAAATCCGTGCCGCCCTGCGTGAGCCGGTCGGCGCAATCGTTGATGCTGTTACGGCCACGCTTGAAACGGCCCAGCCGGAACTTTCCGCCGATTTGATTGACAACGGCATACATATTTGCGGCGGCGGGTCACTGTTGCGTGGAATGGATACGATGCTGGCAAATGCGACCGGCCTGAATGTCTATAGAGTCGACGACCCGATGAGCTGTGTAGCTCGCGGCACCAGTGTGTACCTGGAAAATCTGGAGCTGTGGAAGGACACGATGGACCACAGCGAGAATGGATGAGTGTGAAAGGAAAATGTATTAATAACTGAACATCGTTGTATCTTATCAGGGACGGGAGATGAAAAATGATGAGGATGCGGAACAGAGACAGGGTTCTTTACACGAATTCGGAAAGTGGGTCCCCCTCCAAACTCGAAGAGGTGCGTTTAGGGTCCTTCTCCGGGCGAATGTTGTTTACCTGGCTTATGTTGGCCGGTTTTATCCTGTTCTTTGCTCCGCGGAACCTGACAAATAAGCTGCAGTTTGCGTTTGTTCGCATCTTTCATCTGCCTTTAAATCTTGGCAGAAGTGTTTCTATTTCGGCCCGCGGTGAGCCTTTAGTCGCTGAGGTTGTCAGCCGGGGATTATACAACAGGCTTCAGAACCACCTTGCCAATGTCACTGAACAGCTCTACCAGGAACATCAGGTTGTGGAAGTGCTCTCAGGGTTGCGCAACAGGTTTGCATTGGAAGGCGCTAAGTTAGTCTGTGCTGATGTTATAACAACCTCTATCGGGACCGAACACAGCGAGCTTATTATCAACCGCGGCGAAAACGACGGTCTGGCCAGGGGCCAGTTTGTCCTGAGTGACAATAGTATTGTCGGCACGATATCCGATATCTCGCCGCGAACGGCCCAGGTGAGGTTGTTTACGGACCCGGACTCCAAAATAGCTGTAAAGATAGGATCTGTAAATACGGAGAGACTAATACATGGCATCGGCGACGATTCGGCCAAAGTGAAGCTGCTGTCCAGAAAATACAAAGTCAAGGTCGGTGACAAAGTGCTGGCCCTCAAAAAGCCGGGATTTCTGGATGCCCCGATTATTATAGGTGTCGTGGTAAAATGCGTGGCCGACGATGTGAATCCGTCACTGTGGGATGTGACAGTCAAACCTGTCTGTGACATAGAACAACTAAAAACTGTAAGTGTGATTATAATGAATCCGTCAGGGACCTGATTGAACAAAGGTTTGTGCCTGGATTCGACAGGCGCCGGACAGATACAAAGAAGGAGAAATGATATGGTTCGTCATCTTCAAAGTTTTTATAGCAGGCGAAAAGTCAAAAACCGAATGCGGATTGGTGTAGTTTCAGCGTTAATAATTATAACAGTGCTCATTGGTTTTAGATACGGTGGTCGTCTTTTCGGCGGAAACGAAGGGCAGCCCGCAGCAGCTTCAGCGGACATTAAGATAGAGGAACAAACGAAAGCTGCGCCGATTGTGTTACCCATGCCGGGACCGAGACCTGCTCCGGAACCGAAGTTATCAAAAGTCATACCTGAGTCTATGTCCAGGCCCAATCCCAAAGTGGCCGAGCTTATTGACGAAGCTGCCTCGCTGGTCAATGTGAAACCGGCCAAAGTAATAGAAGCGCGTGACAGACTTAATGAGGCGTTGTCACTGCCTATGAATAATGCGCAGCGAACCGTAATAAAGG
>JAOUFU010000246.1 GCA_029858035.1 Phycisphaerae bacterium | reverse complement strand
AAAGTGAATGCCTCCGAGCCTGGTATCGTTTAATGCAGGCGGGGCGACAACCGAACCAGGGCCGGGAACCATATTTATAACACCAGGCGGCATCCCCGCTTCTTCGAGGATTTTCATGATAAAGTAAGCCGGCAATACCGCTGCCGAGGCCGGCTTCCACACTACCGTGTTTCCCATCAACGCCGGTGCCGTCGGAAGGTTGCCTGCGATTGATGTGAAGTTGAACGGCGTCAAAGCCAGAACAAATCCATCCAGCGGGCGATGCTCCATATAATTCAACACGCCTGGGGTTGACATCGGCTGGTCACCGTATACTTCCTCCATAAAATGTGGGTTGAAACGCCAGAAATCTATCATCTCACACGCGGAGTCGATTTCTGCCTGGTGAGGTGTTTTGCTCATGTTCAGCATCGTGGCCGCATTGAGCGTCTGGCGGTACTTGCCTGCCAGTAGATCCGCCGCCTTAAGTAGAATCACCGCTCTGGACTCCCAGGGCATCCGGCCCCACTGCCGTTTGGCTTCCTCTGCCGCATCAACTGCTTTAATTGCAAACTCTGCGTCAGCCTGATGATATTTACCCAGCACGTGATTATGGTCGTGAGGACACCGGATATCTGCGAGTTTTCCGCTGCTTACTTCCTCACCGCCGATTACCATAGGAACCTCTACCTGCCGGCCGAGCATCTCCTCCAGCTTGGCCGACAATTCAGCACGTTCCGGGCTTCCTCGTGTATATTGCAAACACGGTTCATTGACCGGCCTGGGAATTTGAAAAACACCATTAAACATTTGTTCTCCTTAATAACCATTTCAAATTTCAAGACTGAAAGAATGACCTATTTTCCCGCATTCCTGTCAATAAGTCAACCGACACTGAACCTTTTTGCTTTCGACTTTTGCCTTCTGTCTTTGAGCACCACCTTCTTACAGTCCTGCTGTTATATCTGTCCTTTATCAAAATAACAGCATCTTCAGCGGTCAAATACGTAAGAACACCACTACCAAATCCCAAATCCTCACTTTGGAGCTCAAATCCTCCACAAAAGCTGAGAACGCGAGCGAATTTCTTGACATACTCTTAAACTGCTGCTATAATTTCGCCGTTAAGTAATGAAGGGGAGGTATTATGGTTCCAATAAAATATGCCTAATTCGAACACAAACACAGAGCTAAAGCAAAGGATTCAAAAACCGCCAGAGTTGTCCCCCGTCCCTGCTGCATTGCTGCGTTACCGCAAGCCACTGATAATTCTCGCCCATATACTCGTTTTCGCTGCCTCGCCATTTCTTTCCTCCCTGCTCATCCACAACATGCAGATTAAACGCTCATGGTTAGACTTGTATCCCCCTTTGCTTCTGTTCGTTCTCATCGTCAAGCTGCCGGTGTTTGCCCTGTTTAAACAATATCGCGGCTGGTGGCGCTACGTCGGCATATCAGACCTGACCGGCATCATGCGGGCTTCACTCGTAAGCACATTCATTATCGTAGCCTTATGGTTTGTAATGAGCTACATCGAACCCTTTCGTACACTTTTACCGGCAGGCATGAAGAGTCCCGCCGAAGGCATATGCATGGCCGATATGTTCGCCACAATCCTGCTGCTTGCCGGTCTTCGAATGTTAATCCGGTTATACTTTGAGGAGTTCCGTACTGTCGAAGCCGTCCGTTTGAAGCGATTTCTCATAATCGGTGCAGGTGATGCCGGAGAAGAGTTGCTTCGAGCAATTCACCGTAAGACGGTCGCCGAGTATGAAGTGATCGGCTTTATCGATGATAACCCCCGCAAACAGGGTACACTTATCCACGGCTTGCCTGTACTCGGAACTGTGGAAGAGCTGCCCAAAATCTGCGAGCAGCGCAATATCGAAGAAATTGCCATCGCTATGCCCTCGGCAAGCCATCAGGAACGAAGACGCGTCGTTCAGGTATGCAGCGGTACTAAAATACGGTTTCGGACCGTACCTTCAATCACAGATATCGTTTCGGGCAAGCTCAGCGTTTCACAGATTAGAAACGTTGATATTAATGATTTGCTCGGCCGGGAGGCTGTCGAGCTTGACCTGGACTTAATTGAAGCTTTTTTGAAAGATAAAACAATTCTCGTTACCGGTGCCGGTGGGTCCATCGGTTCGGAAATGTGCAGACAGGTTTGTAATTTCAGACCGAAGCTGCTCCTGCTCGTTGAACAAGCAGAAAACCCCCTCTTCTACATGGAGCGGGAATTACGCAAACAATTTCCAGATATTCCAATAAAAGCGATCGTTTGCAATATTACCGATAAACCACGTGTAGATGGAATTTTTGAAAAATACAAACCAGAGGTCGTCATCCACGCTGCCGCTCACAAGCACGTGCCTCTTATGGAGCTCAATCCGGGCGAAGCTATCAAGAACAACATAGTAGGAACACAAGTCGTCGCCGACGCAGCAAATAATCACAACGCTGCCAATTTCGTAATGATTAGTACGGACAAAGCCGTCAATCCAACCAGCATAATGGGTTCATCCAAGAGAATTGCCGAGATGTATATTCAGGACTTAAGCAGAAACAGCAAAACACACCTTGTGACTGTGCGGTTTGGCAATGTCCTTGGCTCCGATGGTTCGGTTGTCCCTACCTTCAAAAAGCAAATTGCCGAGGGCGGTCCCGTTACCGTAACACATCCCAAGATGAAGCGGTATTTTATGACCATACCGGAAGCAAGCCAGCTCGTGCTGCAGGCGGCATCAATGGGAAAAGGGGGTGAAATTTTCGTGCTTGATATGGGAGAGCCTGTAAAAATTGTAGACCTTGCCAGGGAACTTATTACGCTAAGCGGTTTCAAACCAGGTGAAGATATTGAAATAACCTTCACAAATCCCAGGCCCGGCGAGAAGCTCTTTGAAGAACTCTCGATAGAAGGCGAAAACATGCAGCGTACAAGGCATTCCAAGATCAGTATATGGAAAAATATCCCAATGGACCGGGATAAACTTCGCGCCGGCATAAACGAGCTGGTAACTATCGCCCAGACGCAAAACCACAACGAGATAGTCCAAAAAATCAAGGAGCTTGTGCCGGAATATACCGGCGGGAGCTCCGGCAATAACCAAAACGCCGAAATTGCCGAAGAATAAACCATTTCGTAAATCGAATCTCTTTGCATCGTTTGGATTTGTTTGGCTCTATTTGGCCGGGGATTTTTGTTTTAAACCCCGGTTGGAAAGAAAAAAAAATATCTGGATCCCCGATTACGACATTCTGGTACAGGCGGTGCAGGCCCCCAAATAAGGCGGGTAAATATGCTGGGTCCCCGCCCCCCCAATAAGACGGGTAGGGGCGAGCTAAAACATGCAGGGATTCGGATTCGGGCAGGCCCCCCAAAAAGGAGGGTAGGGGTAAACAGTATGGAAAAGGGCTGTGGATTCGTTAATATTGCTATTTGCTGCGGCTGCCTGGCTTCTTCTTGTTTAGTCGAACGGAATAACTTACTATATTTTTCTGACGACAATTACTCTTTCTTTTTCTGTTCAGGATCCATAGGCTGTGGAGTAGTCGTTGCGAACAAAACCTTACCTGTAACGGCATTCACAACGTACCTGAAATGGTTCCGCTGCCAAATGGGTGGCAATTTATCCTGTGAAACGCCAGGCGGGACTGTTATAAAGTGAAGCGGTGGAATCCCTCTCAGGGTGATGGCCCATACCGGGCGGGGCTGTGACTTCATCTTGGACTCCATCACATATAACGCGTAAATCTCTTTGGCCAACAAAGGGTGCCCCCCGATGGCATTCAACGCTTGAATGAAACTTATCTCTGGTGGCTCGTCAGGCAATCCGTGATAAATCTCGTACCCCGCACCCCTAAGCCGTGCCTCCGCCCATTCAGCCGTTGGCTCCGGCAGCATGTTGGGGTCATAACCATCGAATTTTGATCTAATTCTCAACAGATGGCCGGTGTTTGGGTCAACCAGAACCTCGAAATTCCTAAGATACTTATCCTTGTACCGAGGCCAAACGGATTTCAGCTTCAGACGGACATTCTTGATTTCTATCCGCCAGACATTCTTTTTCCCCTTGATTTGCCTGTACAGAAACGGCGTATTATCATCGTTAACATCGACTCGCTCAAAGGACTTGGTTATTCCCTCAAATGTTCCAAATCCGGTCAGTTTATCAACATATGCATCCACATTGTAATGTTTATTCAGATCCATTCCGATTTGCCGGGCAAAACTACAGCTCCCAAACACACACATCATGAGCATAATTACCAAAACTTTACGCAAGATTGATATTGAGTGCAATTTGCCTGAACGTCTCATGCTATGTTCTCCTTTATTGTCAATTATATCATGTATCTGTTTTATCATCAAGTCTTCCAACAACAAATTTACTTTATATTTAAGGGCAAGTTTTTTCACCGGGCTCTTTATCCCAGATACTGAAAGCAGTACTACTTACGTACTCTGACCCCCACTTATTCGTCGACGGGTTCACGCTATCCGAGGTCAATCCGGCGTACTGATAAGAACCTCCATCTTTTTTATATCGGCAGTCTGTGAAATAGCACTTATTCCCCGATGTACCCGGCATATCATCTTCAAGATTGTTAATCTCACCAGACCAATACACTCTGCCGCAAGTCCTGTCCTGCCAGTAGCTGGCGAAATCTGTAAACGTCTCCCAAGCTGTTCCATTATAGTAAAATGTCCAATATCCCGTACTTTTGTCAAGCTCCACCTTGTAAGTGATATTACTTCCTTCGCTCGGAGCCACCCCTCCCTCCCAGTCGAGGTTCAAATGATGGCCTGGCCCCATTACCTCTGAGAAGCGAGTTTGTTTTATCTCCCCTGCAATCATTGTTCGTAGATAACCGGTCTCACCCCATTCACCAGACTCAACATAAATTATGCCTAATATTGCAGCTTGCATTCCACCTGGCTGCAAAGGGCAGTCTTCACAACACAAATCTCCATATCGAGTCTTAATCGTCGCTTTGCCCCCAACGAGAAGAGATACAGATCTTCCTGCACCCATGTGCGAATTCTGCGGCGTGCAACAACACAGAACAGTAAGGGCACAATCGTGATCATCATCGGTCGTCTGTTCATTATATGTTGCCCTGACCCAATCAGAACCTTCAGACGAACTCGGCGTATCAGGATGTAACCTAAAATTACCCGGGCCTGTTTCTTCACCATTTGGCTTCTTCATTAAACCATTGCTGGTAGAAAATGTACTATCAGCGGTGACATTTTCAGGAGTACCATTACCATTGACACAGATCCAGGCTTCAAAATCCTTCGTTTCGTAATCACACAGTTCTTCCAGTCTCGGAAGTACAGTCAAACCATAAATGATGTCGATTTCTCTGGACTCTTCACAATCATCGCATTCAGCCCAAACTATTTTCTTACCGGGCGAGCCCCAGCTTGTGGTGAACGTTTCCCCGCCGTCTTGTGTTTGTGGATTACCTCCGCCCCACCAGCTTATCATGTCGTAATTTCCAGACGTAGAAGTTACGACTCTAAAGGTAACATTTTGATTGGAAAGAAAGTAAGGATCTTGATTGGTACAAGCCACCTTCTGGCCAGCAGGGTCTGTATCGACAGACTCTACCCCCACAACAGTAACCGTGCACGTGTCTGTCTCCGATCCACAACCTGGAGCATTCTCCCTCTGCACTGTCACTCGTGCAGTGTAAGGAGAACCGTAGGTGGCTGTGTAGTAATCGTGGCTGGCTGTCTGGCTGTACGTGCCACTTGAGGTTGGACCGGAGTCGGAATCGTAAGTATACTTTGGGATTGAGGAACCGTCGCCGAAGTCAAATGTCCATTTTATTGGCCTGCCTTTTAAATCAGAATCGACAGTACACTCTGCATAAAAGTAAACCGTTGAATCTTTGCATATAGCTATGGAGGTATAATCTTTATTGTACGCTTCAGATAAAGTTTTTCCTACCCACATGTTCGCGTTTGTTACACAACATGCCAAAGTGTACTCAGCACAGATTAATAACAGAGCGATAGTGACTAAGAAAGTCAACAGGCAATTCTGATTTACGCACCACATTTCTTTATTGTTAGCTCTGGTCATTGTTTCACTCCTTCCTGCAATTCTTTGAGTTTGTTTGTGATATCTTTTGCAAAAATGGTTTCCGGATATATGCTCAGCACCGCTTGGAGCAATGCTATAGCCATCGCCTCATCGTCCATCTTCTCGTGACACGTAGCTAAGTTAGAAAGAGCTAATGGTGCGTTTTCGGTTTCTGGATAAAGTTCCACATATTCCTCGAATACGGCTGCGGCTTCTACATACTCATTCATGTTAAAAAGATAAACGATACCCTGGAAAAACAAAGCGTGCTGTGAAAGTGACTCGTTGGAGTACAGCTTGCGTTGTTGACCGAAAAAGTAAACGGACTGGTCGTAATCTTTTAATCTCCTGTACATAATACCCAGTCTGTAGGGTACCCGGTAGGCATGCTCGCTGTTGGGGTAGTGGTTCACTACTTGCGTATAATATTCAGTGGCTCTCAAATAGTCTTTTAGTTGTTCGAAGCAGGTGGCAAGGAGATACAAGATTTCGCTCTTAAGGTGGCATTCCGGATATGCGATCAACATAAATTCCCACAGTTCAATAGCCCGCGGGCAATTGTTGTTATATAAGTATCGTTCTGCGATCGAAAACAATGCTTCGGGCAAACCGGGATTGTCATTAAAATCGGCGATTAAGGTATCGAGGGCTTGTTGAGCCGCGGCGTCATCTCCGGCCGTAATCTCCAGGATAGTTAGCTTCTTTTGGGCTGTAAAGGCATAGTTACTTTCCGGATAATCCGTTACAATTTTCTGGTAGATGCTCCTTGCTTCGTCGTATTTTTTTGCTTTTTCATATCTTCCCGCGATGCCGTCGAGCGTCCACGCCAAATCGG
>JAOUFU010000245.1 GCA_029858035.1 Phycisphaerae bacterium | reverse complement strand
GGCCGGTAACGACTACGATTGGATGTTGGGTTTGTATCGGTTCGTTAGCGCCGTACCCGTCGTCGCTTACAATAGTGTCGACGTCGGTAGGATAACCCTTTGTCGAATTGTGTGTGTAAACGCTTATTCCCCTGCGTTCAAGCTTGTTCTTGAATACCCTGGCTGAGGGCTGGTTGTCATAGCGTGTAATGACCACGTCGGTAACGTCTATGCCCCATTCCCGGAAGTCATCGATTGTTTTCAGCGCGTCCGAATCATAGGTAATACCGAAGTCGGCGCGCACTTTTTTTCTCTCAATGTCGCCGGCATAAATACAGAGGATAACATCTATTTTGTCGCGTATTTTCTGCAGGAGACGCATTTTAACGTTGGGATCAAAGCCGGGAAGCACCCGTGCCGCATGATAATCAAACAGAAGTTTGCCGCCGAATTCCAGATACAGCTTGTTATTGAACTTATTGACCCGCTCAAGGATGGCGTCCGTCTGCTCGTGTAGATACTTTTCATTGTCAAAACCTGTTTTTGCCGTCATAGATTAAAGTCCCTTTTTTATGATGGTGGCAAATTTTGCACGTTTCACAGATTACCAGAATCACATTTGCTTTTCAAACTTTTCTATGGCCAGGGAAAAGAAAAATCAGAAGCACAGTGTTTTTTCACCAATATTTCACTGGAACGGCAAAAATGTTGTAGTAGTTCAAAGGGGAAAAAGTTGTAAATCGTTTTCAATATTACTTAGAGCCGGAGGTTTCGAACATTCGTGTCCTATTGGACGCCGGCACCTAAATTATGATGCTGAAAAAGGCGAAGAAGGAACTTGTCAGGATCTATCAAGTAGTGAGGGAGAACCAGTGGAAGTCAGCGATGTTTTTTGGTTGCTTACTTATGCTCAATCAAGTACCATCATAGTGCTCGATTTTGAGTTTATATATGTAGGTATAGCGTTGCTCGTTAATAAGAATGAGTTTTATTGCAGGCAGGAGGTCATCATGCCCAGATATGGTACTTTACTGATATTTGTGTTTGTGACGGCATCTGTAGCTTTTGGGAGCGATTGGCCTCAATGGCGTGGTCCATATTACAACGGCTCGACCGATGAAAAAAACCTGCCTACAAGCTGGAGCCAAACCGAAGGGATTGCCTGGAGCGTCGATTTGCCGGGATGCTCGGCGGCGACGCCGATAATTAAGGGTGATAAGGTTTTTCTATCGGGAGTCGATGCAGACAGGGACATGCTGTTGGCGATGTGCTTTGAGCGCACAGAAGGGAAGCTGCTGTGGCAGCACGATATAGCAAAGGGGATCGGCCGAGACGGGCGGAGCACCTACGCGGCCGGCTCGGCGGTTACCGACGGAAAGATTGTGGTTTTTCTCTATGGCAACGGGGAGCTGGTATGCTTCGACATGGGCGGTCAACGGAAGTGGGCGCGCAACATTCAGAAGGACTACGGGGATTTTGCATTCCTGTGGACGTATGGGGGCAGCCCTGTGCTGGTGGATGGCAGGCTGTATGTTCAGGTATTGCAGCGGGACGTTCCGGTGCAGGGTCGCGGTCTGAGAGAGCAGAAAAATGAATCGTATCTTTTGGCCTTGAATCCCGAAACAGGCAAGACCCTCTGGCGTCAAATTCGTCCAAGTGAGGCCCGAGGGGAGTCGTTTGAAGCTTATAGCACGCCGATTCCGGTTTCTTTCAGCGGCAAACAGCAATTGTTAATCGCCGGCGGTGATGTGCTGACGGGGCATGACCTTGAAACGGGTAAGGAATTGTGGCGATGGGGCACTTGGAATCCGAGACGCATCACGCATTGGCGGCTGGTTCCTTCTCCGGTTACCGGTGAAGACATTATTCTCGTCTGCGCACCCAAGAACGCCCCGGTTTATGCTATTCGGCACGGCGGGACCGGCGTGCTCGACGACAGCGCCATCGCATGGAAGAGCGAGGACGTGCGTGAAGTCTCCTCAGATGTCCCCACTCCGGCCTTCTACGACGGCGACTTTTTCGTGTTGAGCGACCTGCGGAAAAGCCTTTCGCGTGTGGAGCCGCGCACGGGCAAGGTGAAGTGGACAATCCGGACGCCGGGCGATTCCAAGTACGAGGCATCGCCGCTTGCTGCGGACGGGAAAATATACCTAATAAACCACTCAGGAGACGTTGCCATAATCGATGCAGCAAATGGTGACGTACTCAAGGTAATTGACATGGGCAAGTCAAGCGGAAGAGAAGTTGTTCGCGCATCTATAAGTGTTGCTAACGGTCAGCTTTTCATACGAACAACACGCAAATTATTTTGCGTGGGCAAGGGACGGTGAGCCGGCGACTGTGAGACCAAGTGATGAATCCGGGATTGGATGAGTGTTTCTATGGAGGACAAGTTTCTATGAATTTGAGGTTGCCTTTGGCGATAATACTATATGTGTTTGTTGTGAACCCGGCCGTTGCGGGAGACTGGCCTCAGTTTCATGGTCCGCGTCGGGACAACCGGTCCGATGAGACCGGTTTGCTAAAGCAATGGCCCGAAGGTGGGCCGAGACTGGTCTGGAAAGCAGGGGCGCTCGGGCAGGGATTTGCCACGGTGGCCATTGCCGACGGCATTATATACACGACGGGTAACATAGATAAAGATACTGTCATTACAGCTATGGATATGTCGGGCAAGGAGATATGGAAACGAAAGAACGGGCCGGCGTACACACGTTCGCATCCCGGGACGCGCTCCACACCTACTGTTGTGGAAGGTAAGCTGTACAATCTCAATGGGGATCTGGACCTTATTTGTATGGACGCAAGGACAGGGGCAACGATTTGGGCCGTAGACTTGATTGAGAAATTCGGGGGGAGGACGATTTCCTGGGGGATTAGTGAGTCACCGCTTGTTGACGGCAATAATGTGATATGCTGTCCCGGGGGCGAAAAGGTGAGCATGGTGGCGCTGGACAAGGATACGGGAGACACCCGTTGGACATGCAGGGGGGCGGGTGATAAGCCGGGATATGCATCCACCATACTTGTTGATTATAAGGGACTGCGACAGATTGTTATGTTGATGGCCGAATCCGCGATCGGCGTTGCGGCGGATACCGGCAGGATTTTATGGCAGTACCCGCACAAGGTGCGTTTCGATGCAAACTGCGATATGCCGATCTACTATGAGGGGTATATATATCTTTTCGGGACGTGGAACCGCGGCGCTACAAAACTGAAATTGAATGTTGATAGAGATGATTGTTCTGTGGAGGAGGTCTGGCGGACGAACGAGCTGGATAACGAACACGGCGGGGTGATGATCGTTGACGGATATTTATACGGCCAGGCTGACGGGGACCACAAACGAAGGCATCTGGCGTGCCTGGAGATGAAGACGGGAAAGACGATGTGGACGGCACGTGAGCTGCATGGAGACCGCTCTACATCACTGACCTTTGCCGACGGCATGCTTTACCTGGTCAGTGATCAGGGTGAAATAGGCCTCGTTCGGCCGAATCCGGAGAAGCTTGAAATCGTCAGCCGGTTCGAGTTGACCCAAAAAGAGCAGGGCGTATTCTATGCTCATCCGGTCGTCTGCGGCGGGCGGCTCTACATCCGGCACGGAGAGTTTCTGTACGCTTACGATATTCGCACGAAATAAAGGCCTCCAAAAATCGATTGGTAATCTTTCGATTCAGGTGCTTTCATTTCGGGTACTTCTAATTCGAGTTCTTTAAGTTCGGACGTTTTCAATTTGGGCATTTTCAATTCGAGCACTTTCAATCCATCCTATTATTGAATAGATTTTCTGAACGCTTCCATGGACCGCTCGTAGTAGGGCGTCTTTAATGGTCCCTTCAAAAGCGGGTCGCCGACGGAGGCCATCCAGTCATACAATTTTTTAGACAACGATTTTACGATTGCCGCGTTTTCTTTTTTATCCGCGATATCGTTGAATTGGTCAGGGTCGTTTTGGACATCGAACAACTGGACATAAGGCCGGGGTTTGCCTGTGTTAGCCGCACGTTCCGTATGCTGTGCAAACCGTACCGGATTTACATCAATGGGATACTTGTAACAGCGGCCCGCCTGAAAATACCGGATTAACTTATAGCGTTCCGTAACAATACATCGCGACTCGTTGTCCCTGAACATCGCGGGTGTGAATTGTGCATAAAACTCAGGAGCCTATTTCAGAAGGTATTAGGGCATACTTGTTCGTAGTGTACCGCTCGTGTCTCAATTTTTGTCAGTTAGGCAAACGATACTTCCGTCTCGAAGTGATGCGAAAAGGCGGCCATTTGCCGCGATCATGCCGTCGAACACGGGGGGACAATCAAGTGGTGTTTCAGAAAGTTTTTTTCCATCCCTGGCCGAAACCGCCACGACCCTGGCTCCTTTGTGCGCTTCAAAGGCGGCATAGGGGTCTTTCGCATCAAATACATCCGGAGGGCCTGCCACGAACAATGTATCGCCAGCTTTGACCATGGCACGGATTCGCACCGGCAGCCAATACGTCCAAACCGGTGGTTCCGCTCGCGTATAGCCTATCATCTTGTCCAGTCCGAAGGCCTCGCTTTCCAACTTTCGTATGTCATCGCCGCGCGCGCGTGAGTAGTCGGACTGAGGCAGCCATTTGACCGGCTCACGCGAGCCTTGCTCCCCTACGATTTGCGGTTCGTTCGTATTCAGGTCGGCAAACAGCAGGTAACCTTCCTTGCCCGGAAAGAACATCAGGCTGTGTACGTTTCGACGATAGAACACGCGGACGGCATAAGTCTTTTCGTCGTCGACCACAAGGAGCTGTCCGGTCTTCGGGGCCTGGTTCGCCAACTGGTATCCGGGCCAGCGCTTCGAGTACATCCAGAAAGTACGGTTATACCAGGAACCGTCCAGCAGGCCGGCCGTCGAGAAGATATGCGTGCCCACATCCTGGGCGCCTTTGCTCGACAAGACCTCCACTTCGACCTCCTTCAGCTCGGGCGTCATCTTCTTCTGACGCATGTAGAGGAATCCTCCTTCGCTGACGAGCACGTCCGAGTTGGCCCCGAGGATGAAAAAGGCGACGTCACGCTTACCCTCCATGAACGGATTTGGTCCTTTCAGGATACCTTTGTGGAGGATTCTCCCACTAACAGGATCTAATCCATATACGCGGATTCCACCATCCAGATACGTGGAACGTCCCGCCGTGAAATACGCCACGTCCTTATCAAGCAGCACGCTGCCATGAACGGGCCAGGCCGACTCAATCTGGTCGAAATGAGCAATTCGCCGATCGGCCGGCGCCGCGAGGAACCGCCATGCAAGCTCGCCGTCGGACGCCCGAAGACAGTAGACTCGGCCGTCGGCCGAACCGAACAGGACCATACCGGCTCGGATTGTCGGCGGCGAATCGATCCGCCCACCGGCTGTGAACTGCCACAAGACCTTGCCGCTTTCTATATCAAGCGCGTAAACAGTATGCGTGTCCGGTTTGGCGACAAACACCTTTTTGGACCAGGCTACGGGTGCCGTCAACGTGCCTTTCAACTCGGTTTTCCAGGCGACCGATACTTCAGGAGCCACGCCGACAGGCGTTGTGCCGCTTCGGGCCGCGTCGTGACGAAAAGTCGGCCAGTTGCCTATCGAAGGAGATTCCGGGTAGTATGCCTTGCTATAGGCCGGTCCTTTCTCCAGACGCTTCTCATCCGCGACCTCCTCAAGGGCGACATCAGGCCCGGACGTCACTGCCGCGTAACCCAGGAACTTCGAACCGGGTTGACAGAAACACTGGTCCGGTGGGACATACAGCATGCCGTTGCATGGCACCATCCCGTACTTGCATGCACCACGAAGCCAGTTGTCCTGGGAATGGTTATCTCCCTTGAAATCGAGGAACTCAGCGCCTTCGTAAGAACTGATTAGATACCGGATGGTTGCCTTGTTACGATAGCAGCGATGGTGGTGTTCCGGACTTCGCAGGTTCTTGACGATGATCCGTTTCTTTTCCTCGCCCGAGCGAAGGTCCCAGCCGATGACCATCGCATGCGGGCTCTTGCTAATCGGCTGGCCATTGTCATCCACACTGAGCATCCCGCGCCAGACCAATCCATCAATTACGAACAGGTCGTCCCCTTCGCCCCCGCCTATAGGCGGCACGGTCTTTTGCCAGAGTTCCTTGCCGTTGGTTGCGTCATAAGCGGCGGCAAACTTTCCACCTTGCATGACCACAACATCATCGACGGTAAGCAACGTCCTCGGGCTGGTCTGCTTTGGTTGTATCTTCCACAATTCCTGGCCGTTCTTCAAATCGCGTGCGACCAGGTTTTTCCCGCTCAGGTAGATGATCCGGCCGTTGTCAATCGCCAATGCCAGAGGGCGGACCTGGCTTATCTGTTCCTCCCAGAGGACCTTGCCCGTCCGGCCGTGTACGGCAACAAGTGATGCTTCGGCTGTATTCCTGGCTCCCTTGCGCTGACCAGTGCCTTCCTGTACTTGTCGAGTATAAGCGACAACGGTGCCGTCACTGACCAGAATCTCACTCGTGCCCCGCGTCGCTTCAACCGTAGCGATTGTTTCGCCCGTGGCCGCATTTAGGATTGACATGGGTGCCCGGTAGGAAAGCGTCGTATAGAGCCGGTCGCCATCGGCCACAATTCGACGTTGGTTCTCGTCAGGCACATCCGTTCGTCCGCCGCGTAACGTCGTCCAGTCTTTTCCCTGCCATCTTCCGGGATTCCACTGGCGCCAGCCCCAGGCTTCGAGCGACCGCTTCCAAAGCAGCCTGCCGTTGAAGGCGTCTCGGCAAACAAGCGACCAGCGGTCGGGCAGGCGCTCGTCGGTGATACCAATAAGCCCTTCGTCGAAGAAATAGAACAGTCGGCCGGCAGCCGAGACAGGTGACTGAATACCTGATGGAGTTTCATGGCTTCGAAGCCACAGCGGCGGCGCAACCCACTGCAGACTCCGGGGTGGCCCGA
>JAOUFU010000289.1 GCA_029858035.1 Phycisphaerae bacterium | reverse complement strand
AAGAATATTGAAGTTGCACGATTGATTATAAAAGACATTCTCGACCAGCTCAAAAATCAACAGCAACAACAGGACCCGAATCAGCCCCGGGATCCCAACCAGCAAAAACAGAATCAACAACAGCAGCAAAATCAGCAGCAACAAGCTCAGGACCCAAACCAGAGCCAGCAACAGCAACAACAGGACCCGAATCAGCCCCAGGACCCTAATCAAGGGCAATCACAGCAGCAGCAGGAACAACAAAAGCAAGATGAAGAAACAAAACAGGCTCCTGACACAACCGCCCAGGAAATACTCGACAAAGAGCAGCGTGATAAAAAACAAAGACAAATTTTGCAAAGGGCCCGCTACCAAAAAGTCGAAAAAGATTGGTGACAGGTATTAATTAACGATCGTTGATTATTACGAAAGAAATGACGTACATAAAACATATTGCTATTGTTTTTACTTTGGTGGCACTGGCCTCAGCAGCTTCGTTTGCTCAGACGCAGGTTATTGCTCAAGTCGATTCCTCGAAAGATATTTACGTTGGCGAGAGCTTTACCTACCATATAATCATTGACGGCGAAAATCAGCCCGGACAGGTCGACCTGGCACCTCTTGCGAAATACAATCCTCGAAGTGCAGGTAACCGGGACGTCTCGCAGACCTCAATAAATATTGTTAATGGAAAAACAACCAGAAATGTGGTCAAACGATATGTAATGAGTTATTCGCTGACGTCCACTCAGACCGGCCGTATTGAGCTTAGTCCTGTCAAAGTCACCGTGGCCTCAAAGACTTATTATACCAATCCGGTTTCTGTAAATATTCTGAAACCCGGCACAACCGACCAACTGGCTCTTGAAGTTACATTGTCAGAACAAAAATGTTATGTTGGCCAGCCTGTTTTAATGACCGTCAAGTTTTACTTCTCCGCTGATATTAGAGACCCACAGTTCAACATCCCTGTTTTTCAAAGCGATGCGTTTTATTTTGAAAATCCCGATATTGTCGACCAGCCGGCCAAAGAATATGATTTAGGCTCCGGCACAACTGTCATGGTTTCACAGCATCAGGTAGTTTATAAAGGAAAACAATCCAATCTGCTCATCCTGTGCAAGATACTTATCCCTAAAATTTCAGGACAGATACAAATCGAGCCGGCTTCGGTTTCCACGGATGTTGCCGTTGGGCAAGCGCGGTCACGGGATAGTTTTTTTGATGGCTTTTTCGGCTCTCGAACACAATATAAAAGATTTATGGTAAGTTCACAATCGCTGCAGCTTGCCGTTTTGCCCCTGCCCGAAGAAGGTAAGCCCAATGGATTTTATGGTTTGGTCGGAAGGTTCACAATTGAAGCCTCCGCAAAACCTGTAACAGATGTATATATGGGAGACCCTATTACACTTACTATTAAAATTGGAGGCAGTAAATACTTAAAACCTGTGCAATGGCCTGCACTTGAACAAGTATCGGAATTAGCAGCCAATTTTAAAATGCCGACTCAAAAGGCGTCACCCACAATTGATAATGGTTTCAAAGTCTTCACACAAACAATCAGGCCTGACAATAATCGCGCGAACGTGATACCTTCTATACCACTGGCGTATTTTGACCCTGAAACCAACAGTTATTCAGTGGCAAAGACCAAACCCATAAAACTCGACCTTAAACCATCAAGAAGACTGACCGCTGCCGACATAGAGGGAAAAGATTTTGCCCCGATTAACAAGGAGGTCGAGGCGATAAAAAAGGGTCTGTCAGCTAATTATGAAAGTCCGGACGTTTTAGAAAACATGAGTTTTTCACCGGCCGGCGCCTTAATCAGTCCGGGTTATGCTCCTCTTTGGGCGGCGCCTTTAGGCATATTGATTTTAAGTTCGGTCGCCAAGCTCTTGACCTCTACCAGCCCTGAAAAAGTAACCGCAAAGAGACGCCGACAGGCACGCAATAAAACTGTAAACCAATTAAAGAAAATCTCTTCAACGGACACCACTCAGCGAAACGAGCTGGTTGTGTCAATTATGAAACGATACATCGGTGACCGATTCGACAAAATGGCTGGCTCGCTTACTCCGGATGACTGCTACGATACAATTATTACTGCAACAAAAGATACTGAAAATGCCGACAAATTCCGCCGGACAATCGCTGAATGCGAAACAGCGCGTTATGCCTCAATAAATGTAAATATCGATTCCGGAAAAATTAAAGACATAATCGACCTTGTCTGCGATATCGAAAAGAAATCGAAGAAGTGACCGGTAAGAAACTAACCATAATATCAATTGCTTTATTCCTGTTCTGCCTGATAAGGCCTGCGGATGCCGGGATGCCTAAAGACCAGGCTTACTCGCTTTTCAGCCAGGCCAACCAAAGTTTCAGGGAAGCTAATTCAGCCAGGAATCCGGAGCAGGCTGAAAAATTATATGAAAAAGCGATACTTGCTTTCGAAAGAATCGTCAATGAAGGCCGGATTAAAAATGCCAAATTATATTACAATCTCGCCAACGCCTATTTTCTAAAAGGTAACATTGGCAAAGCCATACTCAATTATCGACGGGCCGAAAAACTTGACAATTCAGATGCGAACATTCAAAAAAATCTGACCTTCGCAAGAAGTAAGAGGATAGACAAGGTCGTTATAAAAACGGAAAAGCGTGTTTTGCAGACTCTGTTTTTCTGGCATTATGATTTTTCAATTAAAGCCAAGTTTTTATTCACCTGCATTTTCTTTGGTATTGTTTGTATATGCGTTGCAGGAATAATATGGTTTGGACGAAGTGCTCCCTGGATGGTGCCCGCTGTAATCTGTGCCATATTAACAACCTGTTTTCTCATATCACTCGTCTTGGAATCCGGAACAAAGGCCGGCAGAATTTGTGGTGTTATCACAATAAAAGAAGTCGTTGCACATCAGGGTGACGGCCAAAATTATGCGCCCAGCTTTAAAGAACCATTGCATGAAGGGACAGAATTTGATTTGCTTGAAAGCCGCCCGGGATGGTTCCATATAGAACTTTCCGACAACAGTGACGCCTGGATACCACAGATTAGTGCGGATTTGATTTAGCGTTATGGCAAATAATTGGCCGGCGGCTATATCCACCAAATCAAACATTTAACCAGAACTACACTTTGGCCCTGTCACCCACCGTTTCCTGCCATTCGTAAATCTTACTCCTCAGCCGACTAATAATGTCGCCGTAACGTCCCGAGTCGAAAAGGTTAGTGGTCTCGCCCGGGTCTTCTTTGAGGTTAAAAAGCTGGCATTTATCAACATCACTAAGGCATAGTTTCCAGCCATCCGGCGAAATAACTGTTCTTGTATACAAATCTTCAAGACGCTTTTGGCTGTACGGATTCCATTCAATGAATACGTATCTTTGGTCAACTTTGCCTCCTGTAAACAGAGGAACTAAGCTTTTACCGGGAAGACTGTTTGTAGATTTAGCGGTCAATAATTCCAGCAGGGTCGGCACAATGTCGATCTGGCTGACGCAGTTCTTAATCAGACGACCTTTTCCCTTCGTTTGCGGGACGCGGATCAGCAAGGGGATTCTCACTGCTTCCTCATACATTACACCTTTCTCCACCATGTGGTGCGAGCCCATCATATCGCCGTGGTCGCTTGTGTAGAAAACAATTGTATTTTCTGCCAGCCCCAGGGTCTCCAGCGTCCTGAGAATCACCCCGACACTTCGGTCAACCTGGGTGACCAAACCCCAATACCTGGCAATCAGACTTCTTATGTCCTTTTCATCGGAACCATATTTCTTTATGTACTGTTCTCGTTTACGACGGTAGTACAAAGGTTCGTTATCTTCCAAAATATCTCTGAAGTTAGCGGGTAAATCCACATCATCAGGATTATGCTCGTTATCAAGCGGTCCGAAAAAGGGCATGTGTGGTTCAAGGAAGTTAATATATAAAATAAACGGCTCGCTGCGATGCCGACGCAGGAATTCACATGCCTTCATTTGCAGAAAGCTGGGTTTGCAGTGTTCAATAGGGCGTCGTGCAGCAAATGACCGGCTAAACTTAGTGCTGCGGTCAGGCTTGTAGCCTTTGTCGATAAGGAAATGATGATAATCGCTCCGTTTGTTGCGGTCACGTTCTTTATCGTAATAGTTTGTATATCCATCTTCAATGGACACCCACTCCTCAAAGCCATGTTGAGCGAAAATTTCGTCACCCAGGTGCCATTTACCCATATAAGCTGTTCGATAATCAGGGTCATTCAGCAGTTCCGGCAGGCAGCGAATGTCCCGGGGCAGCGGGATATTGTTCTCTGTACACCCGCTTGTGTGCGGCCAAAGGCCTGTCATAACCGCTGACCGGTTGGGTGTACATACCGGCTGGGTCACATAGGCTTTTTGGAAAACCACGCTTTCGCCGGCCAGCTTGTTGAGGTTCGGTGCATGGATCCTGGTATTGCCATAGGCAGCCATCGTGTCGGCTCGCTGTTCATCAGTCCAGATAAATAATAAATTTGGTTTTTTCTGTTTTCTGACTTGTGTTGGCAGACAACCGCCCAGACTTTGCCCGGCAATGATCCCTGCTGCGGTCCTGACAAACTCGCGTCTGCTTATTTTTGGTTTCATATAATGTTCCTTTTGTTTCTCCTTCCTTGGCATGTAACCGGTACATAGTGACACCTGTGTTAATCAAACCTAATAGATGCCGGTATTTTGGTCCACAGGCTATTGTTCCTGAATAATTCTAATGACCTGCTCGGTTGTTACTGTCTTGTCCAGCTTGCCGCTGGCGGTTTTGGATGATCCTCCACCTTTTCCGCCAACAGCTTTTTGAAGTTTCTTAAGGAGGTCGTTAGCGTTCAAATTCCTGGAATTTATTACAATGTTGCCATCGCCGGCGACAATACCGGTTCCATCAATTTCGTTGGCAATCATCGCTGCAAGCTTGGCGGCGTACTTGCTGGAAACAGCATTGACTTGAATGCCGACTTTCGATGATCCGATTTCTATGACCTTTGCCGATCCTGCAAGACTTGGCAGAATCAAACCCTGCAGTCGATCTACTTCCTTATTCAGATTCTTTGATTGGTCTAACGCTTTCCGGAGTATCACGGGTAGTTCGGGCGTTGAACATTTAGACATCTTTCGAAGCTCTCTCAATGTGGAAGTCTCGGCCTGTGAGAATTCGAGTGCTTTTCGCCCTGCAATAAAAGAAATCCGTGTTCCTTCCTTCTTGCTCTCAAGGTCAGGGATTCTGACGATTCCGATATCACCCGTTCTTCTAACATGAGTTCCGCAGCAGGCGGATGCGTCGTACCTGCCAATCTTTACAACACGGATTATGTCAGAGTCCACTTCTGCCAAATCGAACCGTGATCGAACATCTGTATCGTTGAATACCGTTTCAACAGGTATATTTTCGGTGACCACTTCCATCGTACCTTGCTCAATTGTCCCAGCCGTTTCCCAATCAACTTTCTTGTCGAAGTCGACGGTGCTTCTCTCAAATCCAATGTGAACACCAACTGTTTTCAGGGCAAACTGTGTCTGGGCAATACCTGAGATAATATGTTGAGCGGTATGCTGGCTCGCAGTATGCAGCCTGTGTTTTTTGTCCACGCGTGCGATATACCTTCCGTTTTCGAGCGGCTTGTCAAGAGTATGGACTATCCGGCCTTCGACGGTTTCTACATTGAGGACATCGGCTTTGTCAATCGTGCCTTTGTCAGGCGGTTGCCCTCCTTCATCAGGGTGAAATATGATGGGATCTATAGTGACCCTGAAGTCACCGATAGATTTGACTTCAACTTCAGTCTCATAGACATCAGGATTTGTCCAATATAGTCTTTCCACAACAGGATTATAACAGGTAAACAGCGCCTTGCTCAACACGAAAAAATTCAGGATAGTTTTACTATTAAAAGACGTTAGGATTGACTATTATGTCTTCGGATTGTTTCTCTTGTAAAAGGTAATCGTTAC
>JAOUFU010000244.1 GCA_029858035.1 Phycisphaerae bacterium | reverse complement strand
GCATCTGGATGGCCAGGGAAAACCACAATGGGCTCCGAAGCGTAAGTTCGGTTTCACCGACAACCGCTATATGTTCAACCGGGGACACTGGAAACAGCTTGAGGATACACCCTCCGGACCCAGAGTCAAAGCACGAAATGAGAAGGGAGCGCCCTCATATAATGTTAAAGGCGCCGACGAGAAGTGTTTCACCACTGACTTCCTTGCGGACAAGACCGTTGACTTCATAAAGGACCACAGGAACGAGCCATTCTGTTTCATGGTCAGCATCCCCGATCCCCACGGCCCAAACACCGTCCGCCCGCCATACGATACAATGTTCGATGATTTAGAAATCAGCGCACCGGCAACCTTCTCTAAGCCCCCGGAAAGCGTTCCGGGCTGGGGCGAAAAGCAGAAGAAGAGCTTTGCCGGTGCATACATAGCAAAGTATTTCGGTATGGTAAAATGCATCGATGACAACGTCGGAAAGATTCTCGATGCCTTGCGTACCAACAAACTGATTGATAACACTATCGTCATCTTTACAGCCGACCACGGTGATATGTGCGGCGAACATGCCCGCGACAATAAGGGTGTCCCTTACGAAACCTCAGCGAAGATTCCCTTTGTTCTTTACTATCCGAACAAAGTCAAACCAGGAACCGTTATCACTCGCTCGCTTGGCTGCGTCGATTTCCTCCCCACCATAATCAGCCTGATGGGATTTCGGACGGCAGGCAAAGAGCAGGGCCGCGACGCCTCCGAACTCTTCACCAAATCAGACGCAGAAAAAGGATGGAAAGACATTACCTTCATGCGTGGAACCGGTAGCGGCGGCAGCGTAAATTGGCTCGCCGCCGTCACGGCCCGCTACAAGCTCGTATTCTCACCGGTGGACAATCCCTGGCTATTCGATCTCGAAAAGGACCCCGACGAATTGACCAACTTCTTCGAGCACCCGGCTTATCGACGGACCGTTCGTTTTCTTGCTAAAGACCTGGTTGCGTATTGCCGCACATACAACGACCATTACAGCAGCGACCCCAAAATCAAATCCGATCTTGCCTGGGCCGCTGAAGGCACTGGAAAATACGTTCCAGCCGTGATTGCTAATAAACCACGTACTGACAAAAAAGCACGGAACACAAAGGTACGCAAAACCAGACGCACTAAAAACAAATAATAGATTATGGAGACCAGGAATGAATAGACGTGATTTTCTCAAGACCCTGGGCCTAAGCGCCGCCTCGGCTCTGGCCGTAACTCCCTTCACGAAAGCCTTCGCCTCCTCAAAGAAGCAGAACGTCAATATCTTGTTCTTCACCGCTGACGACCTGAACTGCGATTCCGTCGGTTGTTTCGGCGGCAAAGTGCCCGATCTCACTCCCAACCTCGATGCCTTTGCCGCCGAGGGCATGAGATTTGAATATGCCCACATCACAGTTGCCATCTGTCAGCCGAGCCGCGGCGTCCTCGCCACAGGCCTTTATGGACACAACAGCGGTATTATGGGTTTCATGCACACCGAACGTGAAATACCGACCATCATGCAAACCCTAAGAGACGCCGGCTACCTGACCGCCGTACTCGGAAAAGTAGGACATTCGACCCCGCACGCCTCCTACAAATGGGACTTCGTTCATGACCAGAACGAATTAGGCAGCGGCCGTGACCCCGACATCTATTACAAATACTGCAAGGAATTCCTCGCGAGATGCCGCCGTGAAAACAAACCGTTCTATTTCATGGTCAATTCTCACGACCCCCATCGCCCGTATCATGTCCCCGGAAAACCCGTCAAAGGTGCCAAAGAGCCATCGAAGACTTATGACCCCGATGAGGTCGCAGTTCCTGGTTTCGTCCCCGACCTGCCCGGCGTCCGCCAGGAGCTAAGCTATTACCTGAACTCCGTCCGCCGCCTCGATGATACGTTCGGCAAAACAATGCAGGCCCTCAAGGAGTCGGGCTTCGACAACAACACTCTCGTAATGTTCCTCTCCGATAACGGCATCGCCATACCATTTGCAAAATGCAACGCCTACCTTGCAAGCACGCGCACGCCGTGGATTGTTCGTTGGCCCCGCGTCGTAAAAAAAGGCACGGTCGACAAACAGCACTTCATCTCAGGAATTGATTTTTTTCCCACGGTCCTCGAAGCGGGTGGCCTGCCCGTCCCGAAGGGTCTCGATGGTTTCTCTTTTCTGCCCCTGCTCAAAGGCGGCAGACAGGCCGGCCGGGAAAAGGTCTTCACGCAGATAGACATGAAGGCCGGCGGCGATGCCGTACCTATGCGATGCGTTCAGGACAAACGCTTCGGCTACATCTTCAGCCCCTGGGCCGATGGAAAGTTCTGGTACAGAAATAACAACGAAGGACTCACCATGAAGGCCATGGTCGAGGCTGCAGAAACAGACCCCCACATCGCTAAGCGCGTAAATATGTTCCGTTACCGTGCTCTCGAGGAACTCTATGATTTTAAAAACGACCCCGATTGCCTCAAAAACCTCGTGGATTCGCCTGACTATAAAAACGAGCTTGGAAAAATGCGTACCTGGCTTCATGATTGGATGAACAAAACTCACGACCCGCTCACCCCCGCCTTCGAAAATCGAAGCTCGCCCGAGAAACTAAAAGCGGCTCTTGTCGACATTTACGGCCAGCATTACACAAACCCCGCCAACAGAAAAAGAAATACTCCACGCCGAAAAACCAAAGTTATAAAACCAAAGGAGAACAGGAAATGAACCGGTTTGTTTCCACGATACGGATATGTATGATTTTGTGTGTTGCCATTTCGCTTAATGCGATTGCAGCCGACGATGACATCGATCAGATGATTCGAAAAAATCGTATGGGTGAATTGACCATCAAGGCCAAACCTGGAGCCGGCGTGCAGGTTGAACAGGTCAGGCATGAGTTCTGGTTTGGTGCGGCGATCTCATCTTCAGCATTTAGCGGCAGACTCAATTCCGAGGACCAACGCCGGTACAGGGAGGTTTTCCTGGCGAACTTTAATGCTGCGGTTACTGAAAATGCTCTGAAGTGGCATGCTATGGAACCTCGAAAAGGCCATGTCGATTATACCATTGTTGATGCTATCCTTAAATGGACTGAAGAGAATGATATCCCATTACGTGGTCATAACATTTTTTGGGGTATCTCCGGACGAGTTCAGGATTGGCAAAAGCAAATGGACGACAAAGAGCTCCTGGAGGCCCTCAGAATCCGGGCAACTACAATCGCCCGCCGTTATAAAGGCAGGTTTGCTGAATATGACCTCAATAACGAGATGATACACGGCAACTATTACGCTGATCGCCTTGGGCCGGGCATCACAAAGCAGATGGCTGACTGGGTCAAGCAGGTCGACCCGGATGCACGCCTGTATCTAAATGACTATGATATTCTGACGGGCAGGCAGCTTGATAATTACATCAAACACATTCGTGGTCTTCTTGATGAAGGAGCTTCCATTGACGGTGTTGGAGTACAGGGACATCTGCACGGTGATTCTTTCGATCCGGAGGCGCTTCGTAATGCACTCGACAAACTTGCCGCCGAAGGTTTACCGGTCTGCATAACCGAGTTCAACTTTCCGGGCCAGCGTTCCCGCGTTTATGGACGCCGGGACTTGAAGCTCACGCCCGACCAGGAAAAAGCCAAGGCAAAAGCATTAACGGAATATTATCGTATTTGCTTCGCCCATCCCGCTGTCAAGGGCATATTGATGTGGGGCTTCTGGGAACGTGCGAACTGGATTCCTCAGTCCTCACTTTATCTGCGTGACTGGACACCAACCCCGGCCGCCAAAGCCTATCGCGACCTGGTTTTTAACAAATGGTGGACAAACTTCCAGGGCAGGACCGACAAAGATGGTTACTGCCGCCTGCAGGTATTCTATGGAAAACATCGCGTCACGGTTGATGGGCAGGAAAAAACCGTTAATCTCAGGAAAGCCTCAGGAGCAGAAACAGTTTCATTTAAATAGTCGTATGTTCTGATGTATGTATCCGTGATGAGACTGTGGCTAAACAGATCAATCTGATTTACTAAGCCAGAGTACACGGCATTCACCATCTGGTGCATCGAAGGATATCTTACTATCATCAATAATTTTACCTTTGTCTGCCGGAATCAGATTACCATTTCGAGGATTGAACAATTTAGCGGTGAAAGACGCTTTTTGAGCTTTTGACAGGTCTAAGTCAATACGTCCTCCTTTAAGTGCAAAAACCAGATAATTCTCTCCTTTATCGGCCAGACACCAGTTGCTGTCTCTATTCAGCAGAACAATATCTGTTGGACGCATTTTCCCAAGTGCTTTCGACAGATAAGTCTTGATGAAGTCATAAGTCGGCAGGATGATTGCGGTTTCCTCTGGTGCGATGTAGCTATCGGGAGGATCCCAGGGTTTCTTCGGAGGTTTGCTGTCAGGATACTGCATCCCTGCAATAATCATGGAACCTCCTCCCATCAAAAACGCCCATGTCTTTTCGAGTTCGACCTTGTGATGTTGAATGATCGCCTTATTTAGATACCGCAATCTATACTCTCTGATCTGACGGTACAGGGATTGTGGTGTTGTTCTCTGGGAAATATTGCCCGTATAACGGGCGGGAATCTGTTTACCTCCCTTTGGAGCATATAATGTCCCATCACCGTTGTACCACCAATAGCTCAAACAGAGAGTTGAAATCCTTGGGCCTCTTTCCGGATCTTCAAGAATGGCATCCATGACATCCTTTGTTGCGGCAAGTCCGATTTTAACTGTCTTCCCATTTGCCTGTTCCCATTCCTTGATTGTGTCCATCCAGAACTGTACAAATGAGAGAGGGCCTGTATATTCCTGGCTGACCAGGTAAATGACATTGGTGTAATCTCCCAGTTCGTCCAGACACTTATGGATATAGAGATGGTGGAGTTCTCTTCGTGTATTATTATTGATATCATAAAATGAATTTGCCGCCGGTATCGTATCGGGCATCCCGGTATCCTGTACACAATTTACAGGCCGCCACGGAAAGTCAACGTAATGAGCGGGATTCTCTAACAGTGCGTGCTGCATATAACAATTGTGGAACAGAACGGTTCCCTTTGAGTCACAGTGCCCGGCAAATTCTTTTAACCGGTCGAAATACCGGTTATTAAACTCCGTGAGATTATATTTTGACAATCCATCCCATGCCATCCCCTTATCGCTTCGTGCCCAGGGCTGTTCCATATAAGGTGATTCGGCATTTCCATCTGTACGTTTGGTCGTGTCGTGATTGTCGCGTCGGCGATCATACCACAGTCCATAGTTGTGCTCGAATCCTGGGTAGCCATACCGAAGCATTGCATCTGTCAGCTTGTAAAGATCCTCTGTGAGGCTTGGTCCCACTTGGCCGGGTGCATTGCGGCAGATGGCCGTACGTACTTTGTAATTATGAATCCACCCTGAGTTCTTGCGGTATCCTCCCCACCATCCATTGTGTTGGGCACAGCCCCATATCACTTCTCCGTCATGGACAAGCCATCCATTCTGCACGCTTAAGCCTTCTACTGCCCCGGCTGTTTCAGTGAGGAACATGATCAAGATGGGAAACAGCATGAACAGCATACTCATTTTTAGAATATTCTTTGTTGATCTCATAGTGATGGACTTTCTGCCTGTAAGAAGTCTGCACCTGCAACAAATCGATACGGATTTGACTCAAACAACTACTGCCGTTTACCATGAAACAGAGTAGATTTCAAGAAATACTTTTATGGATTAGTAGATAGGAATATTGGAGATAGCCAAATAGGTGTTTTCCTATCAAAATGGGAATTCCCCTGTCCCCACATGTAAAAAAACACCTTCTCATTTTCTTTTTTGGGATTAAATACTATAAAATTCTATTCAGGAGAAGAACTGTGGGCTGATTTCTGAATAAAATTCAATAGGATTTGAAATGCAGTTAAAGTAGTTTTTCCCTTGCTCTATCAATAGCTTACAGTTCCAGGCCCGTTAGGTCGCCTTTGAGCGTTTTCAGTTTGCTAACATACACCTGGAAGTGTTCTCTGAGAGCAGCAACCGACTTATTCAGTTCCTGTAAATCGGCCTTCAGATTCGTAGCTTCCTTGCCAAGGGCTTCAGCAATCGGAATCTCCTTGATCTTATCAGTGATCTTTTTGATTTCAGGCTCTTTTGCTTGAATGGCTTCCTTATACTTGAGAGCTATGGCCTTAAGTTGCTCCACATTCATGTTTTCGGCTTCAGCTTTTACCTGGCTTACAGGTTTGCTCTCATCCACACTTCCGGCTTGTGGTTCTTCGGATTTTGAGCTACATCCTGCCGGAATCAAAGATCCCACACAAAATACCATCAGTATTGCCAACCAATTTCCTGTCTTCACAATTCTACCCTTTCAACAATTAAAAGTTAATTATGATAAACACTTACCGTGATTTTACTCTTTGTCTTTTGTCTCGTCGATTTCCTTGGGTTTTTGAGACTTCGTTACGATTAGTTGAACAATAGCCCCACTCCCGGCCATGAGAAAGTACGTTATTGTTATTACGGGTCGATGCCCTTGAAGTTTCGAACACGCTTGAAAGCCAACTGTCATAAGCAAACACTCTACGCCAATGAAGATCAACAGTGTACCTATGCTGCTGTAACACAGAGCAAATACCAGTCTTTTGAGCAGCCAGATTAGAAGCAGGCAGCCAAAACCTCCAATAAGTACGGAGAGCAGAAGTTTCCATTTGTGTGGACTCATAGTTTTTAGTGCATCACCCAGAAGAGCTTTGAGCTTTTCGGAAAAGCCCACTTCTTCCTCTGTGATTTCTTCGACATAGGCTCGTCGCATATCGGGATCCATATGGCTGAATGACTGGCCCGGGACAGGGCTTACCTCCGTCTCCTGCTGCTGAGTGGGATTGTCCAATATAAAACTCGAATAGGCGGTTCCACCCGCCAGGGCAAAGACAATTACAGCAAGCACAATGATGATAATATTCTTGAAAA
>JAOUFU010000243.1 GCA_029858035.1 Phycisphaerae bacterium | reverse complement strand
CTGGGTCTTCTTTAGGTAAGTTAGTTGCATATCCTCCCCGGTCTCGGGGTCTTTGTCATCCATAACTGTCTCGCCCAGAAGTTTGCCTGTGACCGGATTGAGGCGGATAAAACGTATTCCGCCGTCGACGTACATGTTTCGACCGGCCGTGCAGTAAAGCACACCATTGTACACCAATACGCTGCCGTGTACGGGCCAGGCCGATTCAAGCTTTTCCCATGCCATAATGCGGCGGTCAAGCGGAGCACCACGGAAACGCCATGCCAGGACGCCGTCGCTTGCCCGCAAGGCATATACGTACCCGTCGGCCGAACCGAACAGGGCAAGCCCTTTGTGGTAGGTCGGTGGAGAGTCGATAGGTCCGCCGGTAGTGTAGGACCAAAGCCGGCGTCCCGTCCGCGCGTCCATGGCATATAGCGTGTGGGTGTCAACAGAGGCGACAAAAATCCTGCCCGCGGCAATCGTTGGCGCGCTTAGGCGGCCCGGCAATTTCATCTGCCAGGCCTGTTTCAGGCCGGTGGAAACGCTGAATGACCCGGCCCCGCTGCGGCTTGCATCGTGCCGGTATGTCGGCCAGTCAGCCGGACCCGCAGGCGGGCCGTTGGCCTTTCCATAAGCCGGACCTCGCTTCAGACGGGCCTCAGTCGTGAGGTCGGCTTTGGCTGGTTGCGGGACCGGTCCCGACGCCAGAGCGTTGAAGCCCGTAACTTTGGCTTCCAACTGGCAACCGCACGAGTTCATAGGCGCGTAGGTCATTCCGTTGCACGGCATCACGCCGTAAATACATCCGCCGCGTACCCAGTGGTGCGGCTTCCAGTGTTCGGCCGTTAAATCGATGAACTCGGTGCCGTTGCGCGCGGTGAGCAGATACCTGCCTGCGGCCTTGGATGGGTAGCACCGGTGGTGGAACCAGTGCACTTGTACATCCGCCGGGAACTCTTTGACCAGCTTTCCACTCAATGGATCGTAGCCAAAGAAGGTTCCATCCTGATTGGCACTGGCGATGGAACCTGTCCAGACCAGATCCTGAACCACGAACAGGTCTTTTAGGGACATGTGGCCACTGGGCCTATGGTCCTGTTCCCAGAGTTTCTTTCCGTCCTTTACTGACCAACCCGACATCTTGCCGTTGTTACCTGTGAACAAAACAACATCTTTGTAGATCAAAACCCGAGGCCCCGTACTTGTAGGAACGGGCAACGCTGTCGGCGCCGGTTCGCTTTCCCAGAGGACAGCTCCTTTTAGGCGGTCCATACAAACTAATTTCTGCCCATCGTGGAAGACCAGACGGTTGGCATCCGCCGCTAAAGAACAGGGAGCAACGGGAGCGCCGGCCTGCCACAACAGATTACCCGTTTCGGCGTTATAAGCGAATATCTTGCGCGGCGTTCCTTTCCAGCCCCAGTTCGGATTCGCCCTGCTCGTATTCGCCCAGACATAAGTATCTTTTCTGCGCCAATCCGGCAGCAGGGACCGCGATGTATCGGCAACGAAAAAGGCAACCCCTTCGGAAACAATAATTTCTCTTGTGTATTCACTGCCTTTGTAAGTCAACACCGTATTGCCGCTTGTAGCGTCAAGTGCTGTGACCTGTGCGTCGATGCCGAGAGTGACATAAACGCGTTCGTCCACGGCCACGAGACGGCGCAGCAAATGAGCCGGGCCGCTCTTGAGCGGGTACTGATGACTGTTCCACTTATCGATCTCGCGCTTCCATAGAATGACTCCGTTGAACGCATCACGCGCGACCAATCGCCATCGGGGCGGCAGCTGAATTGAAGCGGTGGAACCTTCGTCAAGGATATAGAACAGGCGTCCTCGGGCCGAGACCAGAGAGGTCAGGCTGGCCATGTGGTCATGGTGCCGGGCCCAAATTGGGCCGCCCACCCACTGCAGCCGTTCAGGCGGGCCGACAATCGAATCTTGAGCCACGGGGTTGCCATCCGCATCGTGCAAGTAGTGTGTCCACTCGTCTATTTCTTTCGGCCAGGGCTTGACCACTTTCTTCCATTGACCATCGCGCAGGAGAAGAGCGACGCCTCTTGGGGCCAATACTCGAAGCAATTCCTCTTCGGCCAGACGTGCCGGTTCTTCGGCCACAATCAGATTGACAAGATTGTCGGCGTAAGGCAGGTGCCGGCCGTCCCACTCATCAACGCTCACAGGACCGTAAATCCCCTGCCTGGCAAGATTGGCACGGGCGGCAGCGACTTCGGATGCGTCCGTGTCAAGACCGTGCACTAAGTATTGATTGCCGGCGCGCAACTGGGCCGTCAGCGTCCCGTCTGAGCACCCCAAGTGCACAACAAGACCGCCTTTGACTTCAGACATCTTGAGCAGCTCGGCAGCGCTCCTGGCCGACACTGAAGGAGCGGATAGTAAAAGGCACAAAATGCCGCCTGTCAGGACGGCGAGAAATCGCCTCAGGAATAGATACGTCTGATGTCGCTGAATATTCGTGTTCATTAGATTCTCCTCCTTTCCATGAGAAAATGATTCTTGAAGTCGCTTCTGCATCCGCAGAGAAAATTTCGTACGTGCAGAAAGCTCCATAACTGAATCTATAAGTTCATGTTCAAACACTACCATAAACATACACTATAGGAGTGCATTTCTCAAGCTAAAATAATATCCGTGATATACTATTTGGAGACCTCAATATGCCCACTAAAAAATGTATTTTACAGTGTTGTCTCTCAAAAGCCCAGCGATGCGACACTTGACAACGGATGCAGAATCCTGTATCATGCGACCTGAAATGTACAGGAGCGCCACTTATGATATCAAATGGAAAATCCCAGTTGTTTTTTCCTGCGTTCACGGCACCGGACGCGGTGCCTTACACACATACTAAGAAATCAAATTTCTATCGATTCCATAATCAATTTAGGAGGCAAACATGACTAAATCTATCGACAACTCCAATGTCAACCGTCGACAGTTTCTAAAACACTGTAGCTCTCTGGCTACGGGAGCGGCCGTGCTTGGCAGTCTAGCGCCTGTCGCGTACGCCGGCGAAGATAACACGATCCGCCTGGCGCTGCTCGGCTGTGGTGGTCGCGGCACCGGCGCCGTCGGCGACGCCCTATCTGTTAAGAACGGCGGGCCGATCAAGCTGTATGCCACGGCTGATCTAATCGATGAGAAGATGGAAAGATCGATCAAGGCGCTGAAGAAAAAGTTTCCAGACAAAATCGACGTCACACAGGACCGCAGATTCCGTGGCTTCGACGCCTACCGCAGAGCCATCGACATTCTCAGGCCCGGTGATGTAGCCATGTGCACGACCCGCTCTTACATCAGGCCGCTGCACGTGGAGTACGCCATCCGCAAGGGCATCAACGTCTTTATGGAAAAACCATTCGCCTCCGATCCGGGCGGTCTGCATAGACTGCTCCGGGCGGGCAAGGAGGCCGAGAAGAAGGGCGTCAAGGTCCTCGCCGGGGTCCAGTGCCGTCACTCTCCGGCCCGCCAGGCGCTGATTAAGAAAATCCGCGACGGCGCCATGGGCGAGATACCGCTGATCCGCGCCAACCGCCTGGGAGGTGCGCCGTGGCTTCGCAATCAGGGCGACAAGGCAAACAATATGATGAGTCAGCTGCAGTTCGGCAGGGCCCATCTATTCTGGATTGGCTCAGGCCACATGGTTGATAATCTGATCCACCAGATCGACGAATGCTGCTGGATCAAGGATGCCTGGCCGGTTTCTGCGATCGGTATGGGCGGCCGAGTACCCCGCAGCAAAGACTGTGGGCAGAACATCGACGTCTACTCGATGGAGTATACCTTCGCCGACGGAACCAAGGCCTTCTGTGGTTTCCGCCGAATGAACGATACCCGCGGTGACTTCGCCACGTACATTCACGGCACCAAATGTGCGGCGCAGTTCTCCGGCAGAACACACGCCGCTACCGTCCACTTGTTTAAGGACCAGCGGATCGATAAGGACAACATCGCGTGGACGCCCACAAAGGACGCTTATAGTCCCTGGCAGTACGAGTGGAATGTTTTTATCGACAGTATCCGCAACGATCGGCCGCATAATGAGGTTAAGCGCGCTGTCTACTCGGACCTCACATCGCTCATGGGCCGCGCCGCCTGTCATACAGGCCAGGAGATAACCTGGGACCAGATAATGAAGTCCAAATTCCAGTTCTGCGACTACCTCGACGACCTGGACTACGACAGCCCGCCCCCTGTCAAAGCCGACGAAGAGGGACGTTTTCCTGTCCCCATTCCGGGACAGTGGAAAGAGGTTTGATGGCGACTATATTATGATTTTGAATTAGCGACCTGTGCTATTGGCTTTTACGTCGTAACAGTACAGAAAGTTATTGGATTGTGCAAACCGAAGGCGTTATTCTGTTTTGGAGTCGAACAATGAGAAGAACAGTTGCTGTTTTCCTAAGTCTTGAGATAACCGTAGTGCTTCTTGTATTTGGGCACTCTAATCCTGTCCTCGCATCCGAGGCTGACCTGATTCTATACAACGGAAAGATTGTTACGGTCAATTCGGATTTTTCCATCCGGCAGGCAATGGCCGTTAAAGGCAATCAGATTCTACAGGTCGGCGATAATAAGGATGTCATGCGATTGAAGACCGACAAGACGGAATTACTCAATCTTGACGGCAGGACAGTCCTGCCGGGCTTCATCGATTCTCATGTGCATGCAACCGGTGCATGTATGACGGAGTTCGACCATCCAATCCCGCAAATGGATTCCATTGAGGATGTCTTAGACTACATCAGCAAGCGGGCGGATGCGCTCGAAAACGGACAGTGGATTATAGTACAACAGGTATTCATCACCCGACTTCGCGAGCAACGGTATCCTACCAGAGAGGAACTCGACCGTGCCGCACCGAAAAATCCTACAGTATTTCGTACGGGACCTGATGCCTCACTCAACAGCCTGGCATTGCGGCTCAGCAATATAAACAAGGATTTCCGTGTTACCGATGGAGGTCCGGGCTATATCGAAAAGGACTCGAAAACCGGCGAACCTACAGGTATTCTTCGCGGCTGCAACCGCTACATAAAGAGCAAATCATCGGGCAGGAAAGCAACCGAAAACGACCGTTATCAGCGCCTGTTGGAATTGTTTAAAAATTACAACCTCGTCGGCATTACAGGCATCTGCGATGGTGCCGCAAGCGAGTCAAACCTCAGGCTCTATCAGAAGATGCTTAACAAACGTGATTTGACTGTCCGCGTATCGGCCCAGTACCACATTGACACCATCGGGGACATTGACGAAATACAAAAGCGGATTCGAAAGGTCGCCGAGAATCCCCTTTGTAAAGGCGACCCAATGCTGCGAGTGATAGGTATCAAGACATTCCTGGATGGAGGCATGTTAACCGGCAGCGCATACATGCTCAAGCCGTGGGGTGTTAGCAAAATCTATGCTATCGACGACCCGGACTATCGCGGTGTCCTTTTCATTCCCAAAGAACGGCTTCTGCCGATAGTGAGGACGGCTACCGAATCCGGGCTGCAGTTCACGGCTCATACAGTTGGAGACGGCGCTGTCCACACACTACTCGATGTCTACGAAGAGTTGAGCAAGACGATGCCAATTCGACAAATGCGACATTGCATCACCCACTCTAACTTCATGAGCGCCGAATCCATACAAAAGTCAGCCAACCTGAAGGTCATGCTGCTCATCCAGCCGGCATGGTTGTATCTGGATACAAGAACATTAGTAAAGCACTTTGGCAACGAGCGCCTTCGATACTTTCAGCCTTTAAGGAGTATTTTCGAGGCCGGCGGCATCGCCGCCGGAGGTTCTGACCACATGCAGAAGATTGGCTCGCTGCGTTCGATCAATCCCTATGACCCATTCCTTGGAATATGGATTGCCGTCACGCGCCGGGCCAAATGGTACGATGGACAGCTTTATCCCGAAGAGGCCCTCAGCCGTGAACAGGCCATCCGTTTCTACACAGTAAACTGTGCACGGGCCCTGATTCAGGATAAGTTTGTCGGTTCCCTGGAGAAGGACAAGCTCGCTGATTTCATCGTCGTTGACACCGATTTGCTTACCTGTCCAGTGGATGCAATCAGAAAAACACAGGTCCTCAGAACTTATCTCGACGGAAAGCTCGTATACAAACGCTGACTAACTGCCGTTACCAATAAATCCCGTCTAATCGCCCCAGCGTAGAAAACGTGGCTTTTTGGGTCCAAAAAAGTGATCGAAAAAATTTTTAAAATTATTTTATTGTTGACAACTACTACACTATGTAGTACTATGATGCGATGTAGTACATAAAGGATTTGATTTTGATGTATGGAGAACATCTTATGGGCAACAAATCACTCGACGATTTGGGTGAGCTTCAGCGGGCGGTCATTGAGATAATCTGGGACCTCGGAGCAGGAAGTGTTCACCATGTGCGTAAGCGGCTCGTGCGCAGAAAGAAACCGGCATACACGACGGTCCTTACCGCGATGCAAAAACTGGAAAAGGCCGGCTGGCTGCGACACCGCGCCCAGGGCAAAAGCTACCTCTACCTGCCTACCCGGACCCGCGAACAGGCAGGCGCCAAATCGGTGCGCAAGTTTGTGGAGCGTGTGTTCGGAGGAAACGCCGTTTTGATGTTCCAGCATCTTATGCGTGATAGTAAGCTCAGCGACGCCGAACTTCGCGAGCTAAGGAAGATGGCCGAACAAAAGCGAAAGGAGAACAAAAAATGATAGCGAGCGAAAATGCTTTCTTGTGGAGCTATCTGTGGCAAAGCACGGCTTTCATTACAGCCGGCCTGGCAATCAGTTTCGCCTTTAGACGCAGGCCCTGCCGGGCACATCATGTACTCCTTCTGTCAATCATTGCAGCAGTTATCGTACCCATTGGCACTGCATCGGTCAAACACTTCGGGCTGGGCCTGTTTGCCGGTGAGCCTGTGAAAATTCGTCGGCCTGTCGAATCTGTGGCAAACCATCTGCCAATCGAAAATGAGTTTGATGTCACCGAACAGCCGGTTCTGGTCACTG
>JAOUFU010000242.1 GCA_029858035.1 Phycisphaerae bacterium | reverse complement strand
GATATCTTGCCCTACAATCGCGGCGGAATGGAGAAATCGTCTCGACTCTCGGCCGACACAAGGCTCATGCGAACCGAAACTCCCGACGAGGAAAAAATGAATTCTATTGCCAAGACCCTTGACAATTTCGGATTGGAAGTCAAGATAGGCAGCTAATGAATATGAATGAAAGAGTGGCAAAACTTCGCAAACTTAGTGTTGATACAAAACCGTACATCTCCACCGAACGTGCGGAACTGATGACCGATTTTTACAAAACGGATACTCCTGCCCGTGTATCTGTCCCCCTCTGCCGTGCCCTCTCGTTCAAGTACCTTATGGAGAACAAATCCATTTGTATCAACGATGGCGAGCTTATCGTGGGAGAGCGAGGCCCAGCCCCCAAGGCCACACCAACTTACCCCGAGTTATGCTGCCATAGCCTCGAGGACCTGTGCATACTCACCACCCGGGAAAAAACAACCTTTGTAGTCACAGAAGACGCAAGAAATATTTACAAAGAGAAAATAATCCCCTTCTGGACCGGCAAAACCATACGGGAAAAACTTTTTAGTGCGATGGACGAAAAATGGCACCAGGCGTTCAACGCAGGAGTATTCACCGAGTTTATGGAGCAGCGTGCCCCCGGCCATGCCATCCTTGACGACAAAATTTATCACAAGGGTATGCTGGACTTCAAACGTGACATCGCAGAAAACCGCAAAAAACTCGACTATTCCAATGATCCACACGCCAACGAAAAAGACCAGGAATACCAGGCAATGGACATTTGCGCCGATGCTGTCATTACGTTTGCCAGGCGGCATGCCGACAAGGCAATGGAACTGGCACAACAGGAGACCGATCCTGTTCGCCAAAAGGAACTGGAGCAAATCGCCGAGGTCTGTACACGCGTACCGGCCAACGCACCGAGAAACTTCCAGGAAGCGCTGCAGTCATACTGGTTCGTACATCTGTCCGTGATTACAGAGCTGAACACCTGGGACTCATTCAATCCGGGCCGTCTTGACCAGCACTTGTTGCCGTTCTATAAAAAGGGTCTGGAAGAGGGAACCTTAACGTCCGAACAGGCCAAAGAGCTGCTGCAGTGCTTCTGGATAAAATTTAATAATCAGCCCGCCCCACCAAAAGTCGGAATCACAGAGGAACAAAGCGGAACCTACACCGACTTCGCACTTATCAACGTCGGCGGTGTAAAACCAACCGATGGAGCTGACGCAGTCAACGACGTTTCGTATTTGATACTGGACGTGGTCGAAGAGATGCGTCTGACCCAGCCCAGCTCATGCATTCAACTCAGCAAGAAGAATCCCGACCGGTTCATTCGGCGGGCCTGCGAGGTCATTCGCACAGGCTTCGGTCAGCCGTCGGTGTTCAACACCGACGTCATCATTCAGGAAATGCTCCAGGACGGCAAGAGCCTGACAGACGCCCGTACAGGTGGTCCGAGCGGCTGTGTTACGGTCAGCTCGTTCGGCAAGGAAAGCTGCACCCTGACAGGCTACATTAATTGGCCCAAGATTCTTGAGCTGGCCTGCAACAACGGCGTCGACCCCAGCTCAGGCGCCCAGCTTGGCCCTCAAACAGGCGATGCCCATGGATTCAGCTCTTATCAGCAATTGTTCGATGCTTACAAGAAACAGCTCCGCTATTTTATTGACCTGAAAATCAGTGCTAACAATGTCATCGAACGGCTCTTTGCCGATTATATGCCGGCCCCGTTCATGTCGATTATAATTGATGACTGCATTGCTCGTGGAATGGATTATCACAACGGCGGCCCAAGATATAATCCGACCTACATCCAGGGAGTCGGTATTGGCACGGTTACCGATGCCCTGGCGGCAGTCAAATTCAATGTTTTCGATAAGCAAAACGTCACTATGGAGGAATTACTGACCGCGATGCAGGCGGATTTTGAAGGTCACGAACGCCTGCATCATACGTTGCTCAATCACACACCCAAGTACGGCAATGACGAGGATTACGCAGACAGTATCACAGAAGAAGTATTCAACGCCTACTACGAACTGCTCAATGGCCGTCCCAACACCAAGGGCGGAAAGTATCGTGTAAACCTGCTGCCCACAACGGTACATATTTATTTCGGCTCGGTCGTGGGCGCGCTGCCCAACGGCAGAAAAGCCGGCGAGCCGGTCTCCGAGGGCATTTCACCCAGCCAGGGATGCGATACCAAAGGCCCCACCGCAGTTATCAAGTCGGCAGCCAGAATTGACCACGCCCGCACAGGCGGAACACTGCTGAATATGAAATTTAATCCACAGGTGCTCGCCGGTGATAGCCTCGATAAGCTTGTCCACCTGATAAGGTCATACTTTAAGCTCGACGGCCATCATGTCCAGTTCAACGTCATCGGAGCCGAAACGCTGCGTAAAGCCCAGCAAAATCCACAGCACCATCGAGACCTTATCGTCAGGGTGGCCGGTTACAGCGATTACTTCGTGGATGTGGGCAGGGACCTGCAGAACGAAATCATCACACGAACCGAACAACAATCGTTTTAAGGCATTCGAACCGCCACTCTATATTTCCCACTTTGACTACCAAAATAGACTTGTTAGCAGTTGAAGATTTTGTTACACTTCCCACCAACTCAATGAAAGGAAAGATAAATATGAGCAAATCACGGGCTTTTTTTTCAATTCTCGTTCCGAGCGCGACAGTGTTTATCTCAAGTTCCTGCATTATGGTGCTGGAGTTGGTTGCCAGCCGACTGATTGCCCGCCACCTCGGCTCATCTCTTTATACCTGGACAGCGGTCATCGGCGTAGTCCTTGCGGGTATCACCATAGGCAATTACCTCGGAGGCCGCATAGCTGATAAATTTCAAACCAGAAAGACTTTAGCCATCCTTTTCGCAATTTCATCCGCGGCTTGTGTTATAACGGTCATATTGAATAACCTTGTCGGCGAGTGGATATGGCTGTGGCAGTTTAGCTGGCCCGTCCGCATTTTTACCCATGTATCACTTGTGTTTCTATTGCCGTCGGTTCTGCTGGGCACAATAAGTCCGGTAGTTGCAAAAATGGCCCTTGACCGGGGTCTGGCAACGGGTAGAACAGTCGGCACCATCTATGCATGGGGTGCTGCCGGCAGCATCGCGGGAACATTTGCAGCAGGCTATTACCTTATTGCCACAATGGGAACTATCGCTATTATCTGGACAGTCGGAGGAATACTACTGCTGATGGCCATCATTTACTGGGTACGCCTCTGGCCCCTGCACTTATGGACGATACTATTCGTATGTGCCCTGGTTCTATCGGTTACAAAAATTGAATGGTGCCAAACAGCAGGAGCCTTTCTTGCCCTGCGCCAAGAGCCTGACTCGCAATTGATTTACAGGGCTGAAAGCCCGTACTGCTATATCGCAGTAAGACGGCTTTCGAGTAATCCCGAAAGACGCGAATTCATCCAGGACAAACTCAGGCACAGCGAAATAGTGATGGAGGATACAAATAACCTGCAATATTTCTATACCAGGATATATTCTGGTCTCACTCAGGGACTCAGCAAGGACAAGGATAAACTTTCCGTGATGGTAATCGGTGGAGGAGGTTATGTTTATCCCAGATATATCGAAAAACTCTGGCCAGGAAGTCACGTTGACGTCGCTGAAATCGACCCCGGTGTAACCGAAGCGGCCATACAGGCCTTTGGGCTTGACAGAAACACACACATTAACACGATTTCGATGGATGCCCGAAATTATGTCGATGAATTGCTGGAGAAAAAACGTAACGGCCAGGAAATACCTCAATATGATTTTATCTACGAAGATGCTATCAATGATTACTCGGTCCCATTTCAGCTGGTAACAAAAGAATTCAATGACAAAATCGTTAGAATTCTTGCCGACGAAGGCGTATATATGGTAAACCTGATAGATATGTATGACAGCGGCCAATTCCTCGGAGCTGTAATCAATACACTAAAAGAGACATTTCCTTACGTACATGTTATCACAAGTTACGTTACTCTTCCCTCGCTGCGCGACACTTTCGTTGTAGTAGCGACCAGGCATCAGATTGATCCTGAAGCCATTTTCTCCGACTATAAAAAGGGCCTTAGAGTATGGCACTTAGACGAATCTGAAATAGAATACTTAAAGGAAAAATCCCGGGGAATCATTTTAACAGATAACTACGCCCCCGTTGAGAATATGCTTGCCCCGGTAGTGCGTCAAAGCGCAAAAGAAATACTGGCACGCAAGTACCTGGAGCAGGCAGAGAAGCTTAAAAGCCAGTCAAACTGGGACCGCAGCATCACGAAATACCGCAAGGCCCTGGAGCTCAACCCCTCAATGTCAATTAAGGCATACAACGAAATAGGACTTATTCAGGCCGGTCAGGGAAACTTACAAGAGGCGGAAAAGGCTTTTCAAAGCGCTATTGTTTACCACCAGGAGACCGGGGCTAAAGAAAAGGTAATAGCGTCCATACATTTCAACCTCGGCATCGTTCTACAAAGATTGAACAGGCCCGGTGAAGCGAGGCAGCAGTATGTCAAAGCCGCCGAACAGTTCCGCATTGAACTGGCGGAAAATCCAAACGAGGCGCCGCACTGGACCAAGCTGGGTGATACACTTGCCACGATGGGCGACTTTAAAGGCGCAACTGAGGCCTTCAGGAAGGCCCTGACTTTGGATCCCGCAAATCTGCTCTATTATGACAACCTGGTGAAGGCCCTCCAATATCAGGGCCGGTTCGATGAAGCAATTGAAGTGCTGCAAAAGGGGCTTGAGTTTATGTCACGCCAAGGGCAGATTGATGCCGCCACAAAGCTGAAAAAATACATCGACTTGCTCGAATACCAGAAATCAAAACAAAAAAAATAGCTTTCTAATTACTCTTCAGTGACCTTTTCGAAAATCAGGGTCTTTGAGAGGCCGTAATCCGGGTCCTCGGAGATTTTAAAATTGGGATTGTCGGCTGTGCGTGCTATATAATCAGGAAAACTGGTCCAGTTAACCTGCCAGACCTTGTCGTCCTTTAAAATTGGTCCGGCGAATACATCCGTGCTATTACCTTCCAGGACACTGTCGCCCATTTTCACGTATACATTCTTCAACGAAATCCTTACCATCAACTCCCGTCCTGCCGGGATATAGTGAACGACCCATTCACCCGGTTCGTAAATTCCTTTACCCCCCATTTTCATCGGCACAGTGGTTACCTCTCCCGGCTTCATTCTTACCATGCCAAGACCGACTACCGCCGAGGAGATCGTACCATCCGGCTCAAAAACGAACTCCCACCCGCCTTTATCCGCCCTCCACACGCCAACAAGAAATTCCGGAAATCCGCCGCCACCTTCAATTATCACCTCAACGCCGCTTTTTTCACCAGAAAGGCCCTGACAGCCACCAAGCTGAAAAACAGACAAGCCGCAAACTAATAGTACTAACAGTCGCTTCATTACGTTAAATCCCATTTAATAAAAAAGACAGAGTAGATTTTAACAAATTATACCACGACCTGCAAAGAAAAAAAGAGGCAAGCCTTTTGACTTGCCTCCTTTTTTACAAAGTTGTTGCATTGACCTCGTCTTATTTGCGACGACGCAGTAGGAGCAGGCCGCCAAAACCCAGTAAGGCTATCGTCATCGGCTCAGGAATTACCGTGACTTGGACACTTTCAAGAATGGTATCCCAGCCAGCGTTCCATCGATCAATGGTGTAAACTTCACCTTCGGTTCCGCCAAGAACCGAAATCTCGAACTGCACGCCAGGTTGTACAGAGTCAAACGGATCGCTCATGTCCGCCGCTTGTATCTCAAAGTAACCGACATAACCATAAGGATCAGGAGTAACATAAGCATCCTGACCAGCAAGAGATGTAGCAACCATGCCTGTTACTCCCGCGTCATAACCAATGTAACCGAACCATTGAGTCGTGTCGGTAGATTCAACAGTGACAATAACCGTTTCACCCGGGAGAACTTCTGTTGCCCCGCCGAGCGACAATGCTGCACTGGCGGCCGAGGTCATACTAAAAACCAAAGCTAAAATTAACAACTTCTTCATCACAGTCTCCTTTCAAAAAACTGTATTCGTTAGAACGTTACACTATACAAATCAAAAACTAACTTTTACTATTACTAATTCTAAACTACTAACTTACGGGCTCTCGGAACCTGGAGTACAGTTACCGGGAACACCGGGACCGCTTGGAGTCGGCGCGACAGCAGGCTCAAGAATCTTCCAGTTAGCCACCAGGAGATTCAGGTCGCCCAAACCGACACGCCAATAACCCGCCTTCGCACTACCTTCTTTGAGGTGATCAAAGTCGGCACAAGCACCATCGGTCACAGAAGTAATACCGGGGCCGCTTGGAGTCGGCGCAACTGCCGGCTCAAGGACCTTCCATGCGGATACCAGGATATTGAGGTCGTTCAAACCAACAAACCAATAACCGGCCTTGGCACTACCTTCTTTCAGACCATCGGCATCGCCGTGGCACTGTCTCAGGTAACACCAGCATGTGGGCGAACCAACTTCGAGAAACTGGTCATAGTCCGCCTCGTTCTGGTAACAGTCAGTCGGAAGCTCCGGTTTCGGAACGTTCACAAAAAGGCACGCAACATTTACTGTAACTACCTCGTCGGGATTTTCCATAACCACACCTGTAGCGCCGGCACGAGACACATTCGCAGTGATGCACAACGTACTATTCGCGTCAACAATGATTTCTGCGAGGTCACCGGATTTAGCCGGTGCGTTCGGCGAACCGGGGCCGACAGGAGCATACAATGATGCTGCTTCCAGAGTTACACCATTGCCATCAGGCGGGCCGGGCAGTGTATCGCTCGGCAGGTCACCATATTCAGCGGCGATTGAGCCCATGAAGCTGATCGTGCCGTCTGCGGCAATCTGAATCGTGCCCGGATAAACCCAGTAGTCTGCACTTAGCCCGGTAGCCGATACAATATTTGCATCGTTATCGAGCGTAATATTCAGACCAAAGGCACGGACCAGATTTGTCTCTCCGGTTGCATCGT
>JAOUFU010000241.1 GCA_029858035.1 Phycisphaerae bacterium | reverse complement strand
TCTTCGATTTTTGCTTTGCTTTTCAGCTTGTCGATAAAGTCGTCGATGGCCTTTGATTTGGCCTGCTCTTTGAGCGCGTTTACTATCCGGTCTTTCACCTCTTTTAGTTTGGGCAGGGCCGGGGGTTTTCTGTCGTAGAGTTTTGCGATGTGGAAGCCGAAGCGGGTCCGGAAGACATCGCTTGCCTGGCCTGCGCCCAGATTGAAGACAACATCCTCGAACTCCTCCACCATTTGTCCCCTTGTAATATATCCGAGGTCGCCGCCGTTTTCGGGACAGTCGGAATACTTTTCGGCCAGCGTTTCAAACACAGCGCCTTTTTTGAGCTCATCCAGTGCTTTTTTTACGATATTCTCTGCTGTTGTTTCATCCGTCTGCCAGTTTATGTGTTTTACTATATGGGAGACCCTGATTTGTTCGGGGGATTTGAATTGCTCTTTGTTTTGGTCATAGAATTTGTCGATATCTTCCTTCGATGGCTGAGGGAGGTCTTTGGTGATATCTTCGAGCCTTCGCTCGACTTTTATCTGCATCTCTATGGTTTCTTTTATTTTTGCATCGTCCTCGGTTTCAAAATCCTTGTAAAACTGCTCGGAGTCGGCGTATTGCTCTTTCATCCTGGCAAAGATGGAATCGAGCTCTTCTTTCGGTATCGGGGCACCATTGTTTTTTGCTTCCTGCCTGATTAAGACCATTTCGATTACATTTTCTTTGGACCAATCGAGGAGCTGTGCTTTTTGCTCTTTGGGGGGCTGGTCCTTGAATGCCTGCTCGTAATGGGGCTTTAGGCGTTCAAATTCGCGTTGTATAGTACCCTCTTCTATTTTTTGGCCGTTAACAATTAAAGTCATGTTTCGTACCTCGTCCGGCGTTTTAAGGTTGGCGTTCTGTGGGTTTTGCAAAACAGTCGGGGTCCTTTGCCAATTTCTCCCTGGCCTCGGCGGTCATCATGGCAAAAGCGGGATGCGTGCTCTCCCATGCCCGCTCGGTAAACGGGCTTTGGCGCATCTTTGCCACTTCGCCTGCGACCTCGTCAAAATAGCTGCCGTAAATGTGCAGCGAATCGCTTATGTCGACGTATCTTCCAGCTTTTACGGGCTGCTCTGTTTTTTGGGAAATTTGCTCGGCGATTGTCCTCTGAAGGTCCGTGAGGGCGTAGACGTTCATGAACCAGGCCTTGTAGAGGTCTCTGCTTCGCCAGTGTGTGTTCATATTGAGAGAAAGCTGGTTGGCTTTGTCGGGCACAAGGCGGCACCATATCCTCTGGAGGCATGGCGGGTCGTCCGTCTTTGGGTCGGCGGTGGGCATCCAGGTTATTGCCTGGGCCCTTCGGCTGTGACCGGCCTGCGCAAGGCGATCGATGATATACTGAATCTGGTCGAACTTCCTGAACGGCTTTGGCGAGTCGGCGTTGCGTATATCTTCTACCGGAGAATAGGCAAACAGGCGTTCGTGATAAGTATAGGTCCACTTGCCGGCGGCGGGATTGATCCAGTGGTCGTGAATGCCGTTTACTACTTCCAGCCTATACGACTCAAGCTCCTCGGGACCGCCGGGAAAGTTCTTGTGAATCCTCGGCTCGCCGAATGGGTTGGTGATTGTGACTATAACGGTTGCGTCCTTGCTGGGCGGGTCTTCGGGCTTATCGTACTGGGTTTTGACTTCGAGGCCCTTCTCCCATACGGCCAGCACGGCCTTCTCCCAGGCCTCGGGCAGACAATCAGCGGTTATCTCGATAACAGGGATGTCGGTGGAAGTATTAGTCGGAGGCATTTACCGGGGTTCCTCGAAAGTGAAGGGTTTTGTTCCTGGTCTGGGGTGTGTATACATGCTGGTATCGACTTCTTCCTTAGTGACTTTGTATCGCGACCAAAAGCGTTCGGGCATATCGGCCAGCATCTGCTTGGCGCGGTAGGCGTACCAGCTTTCGGGCCATCTGGAGATTGTCATTCGGCAGTTGTCGACCATGAGTTTGAAGCCGGTCATCGGCAGGCGGCCGATGCTGCGCCCCGGCACGGCGACGTTGAGGAGCCTTTCGGCTTCAATCTCGTCTATCTCGGAAAGCGGAACGAAATACAGTGTAACCGGTTCGGGGGGCTTGGGTATTTGTATAATCGTTCTGACCGGCTGGTTAGGATCTGTCTGTTGAGTCGTCTGCACGCTTTGGGTGTTTGCGTCTACGGGTGTGGGTCTGGACAGGAATTTTTTTTTGTCTGTTTCTACCTGTTGCGAAAAGCCCTTTTCTTCTATTGGCGGCGGTTCAGGCTCAGAGGATGAAAAGACGTTTATCAGGATAATCAGGGCCACAACTGCAATCGCACCACCTGCAATTTTGAGCCAGAATGTATTCATCGTTACTCACCATCCTTTATTAATTGACGATTGATTATTGACTACTGATTATTTATAATCCATTTTACCGTTTGGTTTTGTTTTTTCAATATTAAATAGTCAATAGCAAGTGGTCAATTGCGAATGTTTACAGGGCTTATAGAACGGGTTTGTACGGTAAAGTCGGCTCAGACAAGCGCGGGGGCTTTGAAGTTGAGCATAGATTTGGGCAAGCTGGCCGGGGAGTGCAAAATCGGCGATAGCATAGCCGTAAGCGGGGTGTGCCTGACCGTCGCCGGATTGGGAGGCAATCTTACGACGTTTGACGTCAGCGGCGAAACGCTGGCAAAATCGAATCTGGCCAGGTTGGCCGCCGGCTCGAAAGTTAATGTCGAGCTGGCGATGAAAATCGGAGACCGATTCGGAGGCCACATTGTTCAAGGTCATGTTGACGGAGTGGCAAAAATAAAAACGGTTGATAAGCGCGGTGAATTTGCCGATATAAGATTTGAAGCCGAGGGGGAATTGCTCGACCAAATGGTGGTTAAAGGCTCGGTTGCCGTCGACGGAATTTCTCTGACTATAGCGGGTATGGATGGAAACAGCTTCAGCGTGGCCGTGATACCTGAGACGCTGAAAAAGACCACGCTGGGCGAGGCAAAAACCGGCGACGTGGTCAATATTGAAACCGATATAATCACCAGGACAATCAAAAAGCAGCTCGAGAAGATTTTGCCCCAAAAGCAAACGCTGACAGAGGAGAAGCTAAAGCAACTGGGCTTTTGAATACGTGACTCGTGGTTCGAACTGCGAGATGCAATATATGCGATACGAAGAAATGGACAAGAGCAACGATACCAATTCGATAAGCGAACAGATGGTCATCGGGGTAACGATGGGCGATGCGGCGGGCATCGGTCCGGAGGTCGTTGTCAAGGCCCTTTCCGATCCGCATATACGCCGGGCTGCGAAATTTATTGTCTTCGGTATGCACGAGCAGCTTTGTTACGCGGCTGATAAGATTGAGGTCGAACCTTTCTGGGGCCGATACCAGCACGAAAAAATCAGCCGGGATTATCCTCATAAAGTTATTGTGGCCGATTACGATGAGTATTCTGTTCCGCTCTGGATGAGAGGTCCGAGCAAGGTGGCTGGCGAGGCATCTATTCGATTTTGCCTCGATGCAATCGACGCGGCCAGAGACGGGGTTATCGATGCGGTCGTGACGGCGCCCGTAAGCAAAACAAGCTGGAAGATGGCCGATGCGCCCTGGCCGGGCCATACCGAGATGCTCGCCGAGCGGTGCAAATCGAAGCGAAAGGTGATGATGTTTATCGCCGGCCCGTTAAAGGTGGCGCTGGCGACGATTCACGAGCCGCTTTTTGAAGTGCGGCATAAGTTTACAATCGGCTGTGTTTTCGAACCGATAGATTTATTACATATCGCATTGAAGGAAACCTGGGGCGTAGAGAATCCCAAAATAGGTGTTGCGGCGCTGAATCCACACGCCGGCGAGGATGGGCAGTTCGGCGATGAAGAGAAACGGATAATATCGCCGGCGATTTTATTGGCGCAGGAACAGGGTATGAAGTGCTTCGGACCATACCCGGCCGATACGCTTTTCCTGCGGGCGGTCCATGGGGAGTTCGACGGTGTGGTTGCGATGTACCATGACCAGGGGATGATTCCGGTGAAGCTGCTCGATTTCGAGGGGGCCGTTAATGTGACTATCGGCATCCCGATAATCAGGACTTCACCCGCTCACGGGACGGCCTTCGATATTGTGGGCCGAAACCTTGCCAATCCGGAGGGTATGAAATCGGCGATAACTACCGCTATACAAATGGCAACTACGAAAAAGAATTTAGAATTGAGAGTTTAATTCTAAATTCTACATTCTAAAATGCAGACTAAACACCAAATCCAGCAGTTACTCGCATCGGCGGGGGTTTTTCCGAACAAGCATTTCGGCCAGCACTTCCTTATCGACCTGAACCTGATGCGGCTGATGATAGATATTGCAAATATCGGCAGCGATGATATTGTGTTAGAGGTCGGCTGCGGGACTGGTTCCTTGACCGAAGGATTAGCCGAGCAGGCGGGATATTGTATCGCCGTTGAGGTCGATGATACCCTTGCTAAAATCGCACAAGAGCAGCTCACGGAAAAAGAAAATGTCGCTGTCATCAATACCGACATACTTGAGAGCAAGCATACAATCAACGGCACAGTCATAGAGGCAATCGAACAGGCCCGTAAAAAACACGGGCCAAGGCTGCTGTTGGTAGCAAATCTTCCTTACAATGTGGCCTGCCCTGTTATGCTGAATCTGGTGACGGGGCCAATGGTTGTGGATGAGATGTATGTCACCGTCCAGAAGCAGGTAGCCGAGCGAATGACAGCGAAGCCGGGCGGCGGGGATTATGGCACCTTGAGTATTTTTCTAAGCGCGACCGGCCAAGTTAAGACAGAGAGGATTTTGAAGCCGACGGTTTTTTGGCCCCAGCCGCTGGTTGAGTCGGCGATGGTCAGCTTCGTTCGCAAAGAAGAGAAGGTCAGCCGGATTAAAAGTATGGAGCTTTTTGGCCAGGTCATAAATCTATTTATGGGCCATCGCCGAAAGATGCTGAAGGGATGCACAAAGTTTGCCGGTGGTGAGCTTTCAGAAATTGACAACTGGCCTGAAATCTTTGAGCAATGCTCCATCGCCCCGACACAACGCCCGGAAAAACTGCCGCCCGAAGATTACATCGCTATTGCAAACCTTTGCCGCGAACATAAATAATAAATGCACATTTGTTTAGTACAATATTGCGTTGTCCTTCAGTCGAACGTGGCCATCAGCGACGCGTAGTACGAGTGTCCGGCTGCATTTGTCTTTGGCTTCATAGCTATTTCATTAATAGAATGCGCAAAAAATAATAGCCGTAAGCTATCAGTATAATCACTCTTATTATGTCAATGAATCGAATCCCAATTTTACCAATGTGGAACAGAATCCGTTGTTTATGAGGTTTTAGCTTGAAAATGTCTATAATATAATAAACGAACCAATCGCCGAATAAGATAAAAGGAAAGAGTATAAAAATTCCACCCAATGTTCTCAATTTCAAGTTCAGCAAAGACACTTCTTTTTGATACATATCAACAACATACGCCAACCATGCGAGGCCTGTCCCAAAAGCACTCGATAGAAGACATACGGTTGCAGGGAGCTTGAAACGAGGTTTTTTGCGCTGCTTAAGGAAGGCAACAAGAAACATTAAACTGAATACTGTTAATATAACTGCATACGGCATATCTACCTCACGATGTTATAGAATATATCAATTCAGCCAAAACTGCAAGTTTTTTCGAGTATTTCAGATTGTCGCTGGCACAGAATGAGGCCTTGCAATGACGCAGAGAGGTGATTTATACCCTTGAATTACCAATCCTGAAATTTGGACTTGGCGCGTGGGTGGATTTGGGGCATAATCTACAAACCCATTTATTTTGGCAAGGTTCCACATAGATGGAGGATGAGCCGAATTTGGGAGATGCCGGAAGTAAAGTGATAGTAAACGTAAATAAGGAACAAGTTTTGATGGAGGACACAAAATGAGAAGTCTAACAAAGGTGTGCCGTGTGAGCAGTGCAGTTGTAATGGTTGGTTTGGCGCTGGTTCTTATGTCTGGGCCGCAGGTTCTTGGCGGGCGAGCAGCTCGGCCGGAAAGGAAATTAACGATGGAGAAAGTCTCTTATGCCGGATGGCCCAATTGCATCAAATTGAGCAACGGCCAGGTGGAACTTGTTGCGACAACGGATATTGGGCCCCGGATTATGCGGTTTGGATTTGTCGGCGGACAGAATCTGCTCAACGAGTACAAAGACCAGGTGGGCAAGACCGGCGGCGATGAATGGCGAATCTACGGCGGGCATCGATTGTGGCACGCCCCGGAACATATTGTCAGGACGTACTCTCTCGATAACTCAACTATTAAGTATAAGTGGGACGGCAAGACCTTGACTCTTACGCAGGACATCGAGCCGGAGACAGGTATAGTAAAAGAAATCGAGGTCACCCTTGATGAGAAGGAAAACCATGTCAAATTGCTTCACCGGCTGATAAACAAAAATATGTGGGAGGTCGAAGCGGCGTGCTGGTCGATGAGTGTTATGGCGCAAGGCGGAAGGCTCATATTGCCGCAGGAGCCTTTTGGCCCTCATCCTGAGTTTTTGCTTCCTGCGCGTCCTCTGGTGCTCTGGAGTTACACGGACATGAGTGACCCGCGATGGAGCTGGGGAACAAAGTATATACAGCTCAAACAGGACCCCAAGAATGCCAAAAAGCAAAAGGCCGGCATACTGAATAAAGTCGGATGGGGAGCATATTATCTGAATGGCGAGCTTTTCCTTAAACAATACCCTTATATTGACGGCGCGACGTATCCCGATATGGGCTGCAATACTGAGACGTTTACAAACGACGAAATGCTGGAATTCGAGACTTTAGGGCCGCTGGTGAAGATCTCCGCAGACGGGGGGAAGATTGAGCATGTCGAAGACTGGCACTTATTTAAAGTAAAGGTCGGGGAGGACGAGTCCGATATAGATAAAAAAGTGCTTCCTCTCGTGAAAAAAGCACAAAAGTAATGCCTATGGATTTTAGGGGATAGAAAGATGGCAGCAAAGTGCAGCAAAAGAGATT
>JAOUFU010000331.1 GCA_029858035.1 Phycisphaerae bacterium | reverse complement strand
AAAACACCGGATAAAGCCTAAAAATGAACCTGATATTGCGTCAAACACCTGGGCAATGGTCCTCAGCAAGACACTTCGGAAACTTTAGAAGATAAATCCAAGGTTCTTGCATAAGCCTTTCGAATAAGGGTGTCCTGTTAAAGCGTCGATGAGCGCGAAAAAAAAGATAAAATTTTTTCAAAAAAATCAGAAAAAAGTTGACATCCGATAAAAGGGGTTTTACATTTTACAAAATGTAAAATTCCTTTGACCAGCATTATTTGAATAATATGGCTATAAAAATATCCATAAGTACTTTATTTACTTGAATATAAAAGGATTTTGCGATGCAGACAGAAGTTAAGAGTCGCACGTTACAAATACCTGTCAAGCTATATCGAATAGGTGAGTTAGTTCGCCATACCCCCTTCTCCCGGCAAACTATTCATAACTATACGATAATGGGACTTATTCGTGAGGCACAATGGACAGATGGCGGACATCGACTCTACGATGAGTCGGTATTTGAAAGACTGTCGAAAATCATTGAGCTTAGGGAGACGAAAACTCTCTCGGAAATAAGACAGATTCTAAAAAAAGAAGAGGCTGCAGGCATAGCGGGGAACACCTCTTCGCAATCTGAAAATAATTAAAAAAATAAAGAGGCAAAAGTAGAACCGGTTTTATCTCTATGCGGTTGTAAGTCAGACAGGATGCTGTAATAACTCAAATGAATGCAGGGAAGCATCAGGGATGAGAAATACAGTTTTACCAATCAGAATCTATCTTTCCCGCTTTTTCCCACTCTTATACTTTCCTGAGAAAAATATGCCGAAGAGTTGCTTATGATAGGACGAATATGCGATATACGTGTCGAGTTGCTGTTTCTTTCAGGGATGTCGAGCTTTGTAATATAAGGAGTGATTATGAAAATAGCATCACTGATTACAGATAATATCACCGAGCTGCTTGTTAAGATAATCGAGTTTACCCGGACCCGCCACAAAATCCTTGCCCGAAACATAAGCGATATCAGCAGTCTTGGATTTGTACCTAAGGACCTGGTGGCCGACGAGTTTTCCGACCTGCTAAACAGTGCAATCGATGAGCATATCGCAAACCGGCGGCTTGTGATGCGTGACACTGAAAACGTCAAGTTCGGTATCGGCGGCAGCTTCAAGGTTAAACCAACGATCGATAAATATGCAAAAGACCTTCTTGACGAAAACCGGGATGAATATATTGAACTGCAAAAAAACAAGCTTTTAGAAAATGCACTCAACCAAAGAGTTGCAGCAGAATTACTGAAGCAAAAACAAGGAATGTTTTCAGTTTTTACATAGCTTATGGCATTTAGCGAACAAAACTATCTGGGATTTTTAAGAAACTTGTTCACTGGTTCTTCTTAAGTTATCGGCCAGAAGGTCGATAAAGAGTTTATTAGGTGTGTTTTTCGGGAGAGCCAGTGAGTATGCAAAGATGGAAGTATTTATGGGACGTTATAGTTGGCTCTGCAAAAGCTATTAGAATCGGGGCCCTGTTAAGCAGGGAACCTTTCACGGAGGAATCCAATGGGAAGCACCCAGCAACTTGATATCGACCAAATATGGAAGCAGTTCCACAAAACTCGTGGTGACCAATTCCGTAATCGGCTCATGGAGCATTACAGGCACCTGGTAAAATACGCCGCCGAGCGTGTACACAGCAAATTGCCCAGTAAAGTCGAATTGGACGACCTTATCAGTGCCGGCACTTTTGGCTTGATGGATGCTATCGAAGCATATGACCCTGACAGAGGTGTAAAGTTTGGGACATATTGCCTGCCTCGTATAAAAGGTTCTATTCTTGATGAGCTACGGAGTATGGACTGGGTGCCGCGATTAGTCCGTACTCGTGCACATCAACTGACGAGGGCCACGCAGTCGCTCGAAGCATCTCTAGGTCGAAAGCCCACAATAAAAGAAACTGCTGAAAAACTGAATATGAACATGGAGGATTTTAACAGGCTTCGGCGAGATGCCAGTGCTGTAAACGTGGTGTCATTGAACACACAATATGGCGATGGAGACAGCGAGAAGGATATTCGCGAAATAGACATAATCAAAGACAAAAAAAGCGATGCGCCCCCGATCGAAGCTCAAAAGCGAGATCTGAAAAATTTGCTTACCAAAGGCCTGACACGTGCCGAACGGTTGATTGTCGTCTTGTATTACTACGAAGAGATGACGATGAAGGAAATTGGCACAACGCTGGATCTTTCTGAGTCACGCGTTTCGCAGATGCACTCATCTATTGTCCAACGTCTAAAAGCCCAGTTGGACAGCAGGAAAAAGGAATTTGCAATATAAACGTCATTTTAGCACTTAAACACTGCGTAGTTGTATAACCGGTCATTTATCTTTATCATCCCTTTTTTATTAAATTCGACAAACAATATTGTTTTAGTTCGCCCACGTGAGTATACTAAAACAGTATTTTTGCAAGGAACAGTACAATGAAATTTACGAAAATGCACGGCCTTGGCAATGATTATGTTTATGTCAATTGTTTCAAGGAAAAAATTGAGAATCCTGCGGAACTGGCCCAGATCATAAGCGACCGGCATCGTGGCATTGGTTCTGATGGTTTGATTCTCATTTGCCCGTCACAAACGGCCGACGTGCGGATGCGTATCTTCAATGCAGACGGTTCAGAAGCAGAGATGTGTGGAAATGGTATCCGCTGCGTAGCAAAATACGCCTATGAGCATAACCTGGCCGAGGCCGGTGGAGCTATTTCAGTGCCGGGCCAGCCCCCCTTCCCTGCTTCATTGAATATTGAAACCGGTAGTAGGGTCCTCACTGTGGGATTAGATACTGACGACAAGAATAAAGTACAAAATGTGTGTGTCGATATGGGTCAGCCCAAGCTTTCAGCCAAAGATATTCCGGTTAATTTGCCCGTCAAAGAAATGATCGAACAGCCAATGATGTTTCAAAGCCGGGCATTTGTAATGACATGCGTGTCAATGGGCAATCCACACGCCGTCTTTTTCTGCAATGACCTTTCAGCAGTTGACCTGGCAAAGTTTGGGCCTGTAATTGAAAACCACAGCATTTTCCCAAACCGGATCAATGTACATTTTGTTAAGGTTGATAACTCAACGGAGTTTACTATGCGGACTTGGGAGCGAGGCAGTGGAATAACGATGGCCTGCGGCAGTGGTGCTTGCGCATGCTGTGTAGCGGGAGTGCTTACCGGCCGATGCCGGCGAATATGCACTGCACATTTACCAGGGGGCAACCTGCATTTGAACTGGTGCGAAGAAGATAACAGTGTCTATATGACCGGACCGGCCGTGGAAGTCTTTGAGGGCGTCTGGCCGAAAAAGTAACTCTTACATGCTAAGCTTCAAGGGCTGGCAGAATTCCAGTGCCACGCCGGACCTAACAGAAGGCAGTTCGGTGTCTGTGCGAGAACCGCTGATAGTATGAACTCTCAAAACCTTGCCAAGACCTGAGATACTGCCCCCAAATTCAAGAAGACCAGATGTCGGAGGTATTGATAATTCCACTTTTAACAGGCTGCCCGGTTTAAATACGTCGGCTGCTGTCTCAAAATATAAACCACCGGGACTTACATTCACTGTGCATCCGGCATGGGATTTCTTTGTCGTCGAATTAACTTTACGATATGACAAGTCAAGCTTTATTGTCAACCGTTTGTACTTTCGCTTATCGGACCCACTCATCAAATACCTCTCTGAATAACTGCCGGTTATTAACATTTATGAGTACATAATACATAGGTTTATGTAAGGTATTGCAAAATCCATTCCAAAAAACGGATAAATAGATACCCTATTTTTACTTTTACAAGTGCTTAGTTTATATAAGGTTGGGCACAATTTGCCGGGGTAGTATCGTCTGCGCACGATAAAGTAAACAAAGACAGTATAAAAATGTTGATAAATGGCAACGCTGAAAACTGACTTTAAGAGCTGCGGGAAGAATATCAGTGCGCTTAGCTGCTTATTTCATAAAATGTTACGTTTCTTCCTAAATACACAGCTCTTTCGTTCCGAAAAAAGGACAAGTGTGTTGTTTTTTAGCAACATCCATGCTTGGCAATGTGGACACAGGAGTTGTTACTTGAGCTATGGCAGTTCATCGGAAAAAACGTTCGGAAAAACCAAACAGGAACGGCAGTCGAAAAAAAACGGACGCCAAAAATGAGAAGCTAATATTTGGGCTGCTTGGCAAATCAATCGTTCAATCATTACCGATAGGAGTGATTCTTTTCGATTCGGATTTGAAGATTATCGAGGCCAATCCCCAGGCAGCGAAGCTAATCAAGTTAGGTGATTTCATTGATGAGTCATTGGCAAAAGGTGCTGACAATCCCGGCCAGGCGGGGCCCGGGTGGACCGAACAATTAAAATCAGTTGTGTCAGCAGGAAAAACCTTTGAGTTTGACAATATAAATTATACATCAAAGGGCAAAACAAAACTTTTGCAAATCGTTTGCACGCCTCTTAAGAAAGCCGATACAGCCCGAATCCTCGGCGGAACCGTTATGATAGAAGACATAACGGAAAAGGTCGATGTACAGAAACAGTTGGCCAACGCCGAAAAGCTGGCAACTGTCGGCAAACTCGTTTCCAAAGTGGCCCATGAATTAAATAATCCTATGGACGGGATTCTGCGGTATATTAATCTTGCGATGAGAATTATTGAGGAGAAACAGCTCAAAAAACCCAAAGAGTACCTCACTCAGTGTCGGCAGGGACTTATGAGAATGGTTCAAATCGTAAGCGAGCTGTTGGAATTCTCCCGCAGTACATATTCATCGTTGGAATATGTAGAATTAGAGCAGATTATCGAAGATACCTTAAGGACAATGGACGTGAGAGCGGAGACCTGCAATATTCGGGTATCAAGAAACTATGGCCGCGGCATACCACAAATCAAAGATGGCAATCTCTTTCAGGTGTTCTGTAACCTTGTAAAGAATGCGATTGAATCAATGCCGGCCGGCGGGCAGCTAAGCATCTCTACCCGACTGGCAGCGGATAATACCACCGTTGTGGAGTTTCGTGACACGGGACCAGGTTTACCGATAGAGCATACCGATGCTATATTCGAGCCATTTTTCACGACAAAAGACAGAGGTACAGGATTGGGATTGGCAATATGTAAAGACATAGTCGAAAGGTATCATGGCCGAATAACCGCCGAAAATGCTTTTGGAGGCGGAAGTATATTCACGGTGTATTTGCCGATAGCAGGTAGTCCATAAGATAATCCATAAACGCCGG
>JAOUFU010000240.1 GCA_029858035.1 Phycisphaerae bacterium | reverse complement strand
GTTCTAGGAGTCTGTCCGAGTAACAATTGAACGACATTTAAAGGTGTGGTAGAATAGCAGCCGATATTTATAATAGAAATTCAATTCCTGGAGGCTCAAGGATGGGTAAAACATATCGTCAATGGAATCCTAATCAACAATACCTTCTTCCGCTATCAGTTCAAGACTGGCTGCCTGAAAACGACCTTGTTTACTTCATACTCGATACGGTTAATGAACTGGACATATCAGCAATTACACAAAAGTACGAACTGGAAAAACGGGGCTTTCCACCATATCATCCACGTATGATGGCCGCTTTGCTGTTGTATTCATATTGTCGCGGAGTTTTCAGTTCGCGTAAGATAATGCAGGCCTGTCAGGAGCGTATCAGTTTCAAGGTTATTGTCGGTGATGATATACCGGATTTTCGTACCATAAGTGATTTTCGCAAGCTGCATCTGAAAGAATTGCAGCAGCTGTTTGTTCAGGTATTGCGGCTTTGTCAGGAGGCCGGTCTTGTCAAACTCGGGCACATTGCTCTTGATGGTACCAAGATTAAGGCCAATGCTTCCCGGCACAAAGCAATGAGCTACGGCAGGATGCTAACAGAAGAAAAAAATCTTAAAGAAGAGATTAAACAACTACTCGAAAAAGCTCAAGCGATAGATGATCAGGAAGATAATGAATACGGTACTGACCGTCGTGGCGATGAGTTGCCGGAAGAATTAGCTCGCCGCGAAAGTCGTCTAAAACGCATTCAGGAGGCGAAAAAGGCATTCGAAGCCAAAGCCAAGGTGGCTGCTCAACAAGCACAGGATCAGCCTAAACAAGAGGATTCCAAAGACAACAACAGGCCTAAACGCGGCAGGAAACGCAAAGCGATTTCAGAGGTTCCTGCTGATAATAAGCAATACAATTTTACTGATCCCGAATGAAAGCAAGATGTATACAATTTACTCGATGCTTTGAGTAATATTACTCAAGCCATTAAATTTTATCAAATACTAATACATTACAACAATTTGTCAGTGAGCAGTGGATATTCCACCTCCCCCTGAACGTTTACTTGAGTGCATGGGGGAACTGGAGAAATTCTTGAACAACATTCCCGAAAAATATCCAACTCTGATTAAAGCTGCCTTGGCACATGTTCAGTTTGAAACAATTCACCCGTTTCTTGATGGAAACGGAAGGGTAGGGAGATTACTGATAACCATTTTGCTCTGTGCCGAGGGGATTCTAAAGGAACCCTTGCTTTACCTGAGTCTGTATTTCAAAACTCATAGAGACCGGTATTATGATCTCCTTCAACAAATCCGAACTGGGGGAGACTGGGAAAAGTGGATAGAGTTCTTCCTGATGGCAATCTATGAAACAGCCGAAAAAGCAACTTCAACAGCTTCTGAACTAATGAAATTGGCAGAGGAAGACAGAAAAACTATCCAGACAATTGGTAGAGTGGCAGGTTCCGCTTTGCGTGTTCATCAGGCATTGCTTCAAAGACCAATTATTTCAATTCCAAAGATCTGTGAGTTTACAGATCTATGGGCGACTTCTGCTACGACAGCTATCAAACACCTCGAAAAGATTGGAATAGTGAAAGAAGTCACAGGCTCCAAACGCAATCGGCTCTATAGATACATAAAATACGTTGATCTTCTGAATGAAGGAACAGATGTGAATTGATGTTCCGACTACATGCACTTGCAATCAACATCTGTGGCAAGTTCACCAAAAAATGAGTATCAGAGAATCAAGTTTAGCCTTTCTTGTCTATGTGACCAATTTTCAAGTCAAACTTACACTGGCCTGCTCCCCAAATATTGATTTGGTCTTCATGAGAGGATTAAGTACACCAGGATTATCTGTTCGTTTGATTAAGCTCCAATGAGTGGAAGGCCATCTTGGAACAGGCTACTATGGTTATTTCATATTTTCTACGTAAGGCGAGCTGGGAAGAGTCGCGGCAAACCACTGATTTTCCCTTTGTAACCTGCGCAAGAATCAACTACTACTTCTTCTTGATATCTTCACAATTCCCCCGCTTTCCTTGTTTTTCTTTCCAAGCATTGACAACATCACTGAACTTTTCATCGATGTGCTGAACAAACCATTCGTCAATAATCGACTTTTTGAAACGCCACTCTTTCCCTAATTTAGCAGCCGGTATTTTCTTTTCTTGTGCCCACGTGTAAATCGTCTGAGGTTTTAACCTAAGATAGGCAGCTACCTCTTCCAATGTCATAATGTCTTCTTCCACTGATTTTGCCCTTCCTGGCTTAATCTTCCAAACCTTGAGAAGCAAACTCCTCCAACCTACTTGTTGTTTGTTTTCTTGCTTGGCGAGGTCATCAAATCCCCAACTGATTGAATCACGGCTATATAAAAGTTCCCTTCACGTTTCCTTAACAACTCAAAAGGTAGTCCTCTGCTGCCAACAAACGGCCTCAAATTCCAGGCCAGTTGCATACCAACGAATGCCAGGATCAAAATCCAGAACCGAAAAACCACAACTCCGATCTTCGGATAAACATTCTTTTTCTCACAGGAGAATCGCAATGCATCTAAGATAGTTTTCATGCCGAAGAATCCAGAAAACCCAAATATCGCTACATGTAAAAGCTTAAGAAAAGAATAGTTGCAGCCGGTTATGAGGAAGAAAATGACAATTGGAGCAAACGAGAGCATGATCAGCCCTGTAATAACAAAACCGGAAAGGATTATCATAAACATTTGACAAAACTTAAGCTTGGAACCAAGTGCATATTGAATGATAAAAAATGCAGGAAAGCATATCAACAACGCAAGTGAAAGCAGAAGCGGCACTTTTATTCCTGATGAAATCGCTTGTCGAAAACCATTATAGCTTCCCATAGCAATACCGTAAAGAAACGTGCATATATTCAGCAACAGATATTGGTTTACCGCTCTGCGCAACATATTCTTGTCGCTCGTCATTTTTTCGAAGAACTTATCTTTGTCTTGGAAATCACCAAAGAATTCCATCGATAAAAGTCTTTTCTTCTCCATTGCATGCTCCTTGTATGAATTTAATTTGCTTTTTATTCAAATATATACACCAATTATCAAAATGTCAAGTATTTTCCTGTATTTTAGTGTTATTTATTATTTTTTCCTGTTTTATGCATGAAAAACTAGCTACGCACAACTCAAAAACTGCTTTTCGAAGGATAATCGCAGCTTAGCCAGGACGAACAAAGCCCTGAAACAACACAATCTACCCTTCAGAGGCGGCCCAAAAATAATTTGCCACAGCATAACTTTCATATCGTAACAGGATTCATCAAATTTGTGTATTTTCAATGCCTTGTGATTCTCGCTAAATTTGCCCGAAAGCTCGTTCCTGACCCCCAGATGCATCTTTTAGTAAACCAGAAAACCTTCGAAAACGTCCGATATTCCCTTGCTTCTCTGGTCATAATTTTGTATACTGTTAATTGCACTATATACTTTTCAGGGATGAAAACAAATGGCAGATTATAGGGCAAATACAAGCATCTTGCTTTTAACGTCAGCGTTCGTGCTCGTAATGGGATGTGGGATTGCTACCGGAATCACATTTTATGTCTTCCTTGACAATAAATGCGGCGGCGCTGATTTGGACAAAAGCTGCGATGTAAGTTTCACCGACTTTGCCATCCTCGCCCAGTATTGGCTTGAACCCAATTGTTCCAGCTTGAACGATTGCGGCGGAGCCGATTTTGTTTACAACAATACAGTTGACATAGCAGACCTGAGTCTCTTCGCTCAAAACTGGCTTTGCGAACTGAGCAGGATTATGAATGTTGATTTGGCTATAAACAACCTGTGGATGTATCAGAATCTGCCCGGTGCAGCCGGTTCCAATTTGATTGCGAATGTTGCAGTCACTGTTGATCCACTAAGCAACAGCAGCTACAGTTACCAATGGGAATTTGTACTTCCATCCGATGTTAGCTTAGAGCCTGGTACTGTAAGTGGTGGTGGACTTAGTGATACATTTTGGAATTTTGCGGCTCATAGCTGTGGTCAACTGGAAGGTATATCCGATTCAGGCAGAGTATTTAAGGTGATAGTAACCGTTAAGGGTAACGATTATGGTAATACAGGCACAGCAGAACAAGAGTTCGGCATAGCTCTTCTTGGAGATGTCAACAACGATGGCATAGTCGATGTGGCAGATCGCTCGATAATAAACGCCTTTTGGCGGACAGGCTCTGCCGGAAAATTTACATTGCGTGATTGTGACCTGAACTGTGACGGTATTGTCGATGTAGCAGACCGCTCTATTGCAAATGCAGTATGGCAAGGCACGCTGTGCCAGAATGAGGCGAGCAGTCCCTGCCCATTCCGTTAACTTTGGAATTTCATTGAAAACTTAAAATTAAGCGTTATTCCCTTCCGGAGCAGTTATTTCACTGGCATAGACAGGAAATAAAAAGAAAGTTTCGATGACGCCCAATTTAGACTCCAAGGAATTTTTCTCATAAGTCCGAAAAAAAGAAATTTAGTATTCACAATAAGGATGTTTTGTCAAATAATGGCTAAAAAAGAGGCCTTGTGTTAGAGATTTTCGTTGACATTTACATCGATTTTTAATACAATAATAGTTACATTGCATTTAGATCAGCAACAAGGTGGGGCAAAAAACCAATTTTTAAGCGTCCTTCTGGAGAAACCATTATGAAGGCAATAAAGTTTGCGATTTTCTTATTCCTGCTCAGCTGTGGAGTCTTCTGTGGCAAGACAAGAGGTGTTGAAATAAAACCTTATATTGTCTTGATGCCCGGTTCTCCAAATGAGCTATTTAGTTTTGATCTTGTGATAAGTGCGGATCCTCAGCTTTCTGCCCAGTCATTTAAGGCCACTATCGGCAGTGTTAGCGGACCCGGTGTATTAACGTTTGACGTCGCAGCCAGTGAAACAGTAGGCGGAGAATCTGCTTATTGGGTGTTCGGAAATTCCGCAGGGGCTACTGCTATAGATAACGGAGATGGTTCTTATACCTTCGGTGATGGCCCAAACAATGGAGTGGCTGAACAATTGTTGGAAAATGATATAATGGCCAGATACGCCTTCAGATGGGATGGAACTGAAGGTGACTATACATTCACACTTGACCTTAATACAGACAAGAGCTATATCCAGTTGCCCGATTTCGTATCTAAAGAAGCTTTGCAATTACCGACAGGATCTTGGTACGAATACCCCATTATTTCCGCGGACAGCAGCAGTTTTACAGTTCACGTACCGGAACCGACTACACTGATACTAATTGCCATGGGCGGTTTGGCTTTACTGAAACACCGTAGACCGTAGGGTTAGAAATTTTGTTTGACTCGCCATAACTGGACGCTGAATGCTCATCGAATTTTGCCTTTGCCAAGTGTCCAAAAACAGGTTAGACATAGAAGTTTGCAGACAAAATAAATATACCTATGCACCTCCACAGTGAGAATTGTAAAGACATACAGCCGGGCCCGTCGAATCCAGAATTTTATAAAAGCAAGCAACAAACAGGTATAGATTCGTCCGATATTAACTGACGTGATGTAACAAAGCCGGCAGTCACCTTCCAGTGCTACAAGTCTATTGGACGCGTTTTATGTTGCTCCTTGTGTGCATCAAAATACGTCTCCTTGAAAGAGACATATGCTCCTAAAATAATTGAAAAAAGACTTGACATAGAACATAAAAAGTGATTAGAATTAAGGTTTGTGTGAATTCGTTTTCAAGCACATACCCAACATACGATATGCGGTATACCGCATATCACAGGGGAAAGGAGATCCATAATGCCATACAAACGAGTAGTAGTCGTAGTAATTCTATCACTTGTAACGATTAGTTTAACAGGTTGTTTCTCATCTCATCCCAAAGACATAGAGGCGTTTCTGAAGCCCCGGCAAGTCAATGTCACTACTGACACTTATGTTTTGCAGCCGCCGGACGAGATTGAGGTATATTGTTCGAAGGTACCTGAAATCCACGAGCAACGGCAGCGAATTCGGCCTGACGGCAAGTTAAGCTTTGAAAGTTTAGGTGAAATAGAAGCAGCAGGCAAGACCCCGGCAGAGGTTTCCAGTTTGCTGCGGACGAAGGTTTTAGAGCTTTACAGATTAGAAGGCAAGCAGCCAATTGACATTCGGATTGTCGCGTACCGCAGCAAAGTCTTCTACGTACTGGGTGAGGTCTATTTGCCCGGTGCCAAGGTCTACACCGGACGTGATACGGTATTGCATGCGCTTGCCGAGGCACAAACCAATGTTATGGCCTGGAAGCAACGCATCCAGGTAATCAGGCCGTCAAGTGAGGAGGGTGTCAAACCTAAAATCTTTGAAGTAAACTTTGACCGTATGGTTGCACACGGTGATACAAGCAAAAACGTTTTGCTGCAAGAAGGTGATGTAATATATGTACCCCCAACGCCGCTGGCTGCTGTAGCACAGGTTATTGAGGAATTTGCCCGTCCGATTGGCCGAGCTTTCTCAACTGTCACTGTCGTACAGCGGGCACAAATGGGAGGTGTTGGTGGTGGTGTCGGTGGATACGGTGGCTATTAACGAGTTTTCTCATGTTGTCAAATCCTATACAGACCGACCGGAAAAAGGGACCAAAATGTGAGAGGAAATAGGCATGACCAGAAATAGGTCATTGAAGTTAATTCATCTTGCCAGCACGGCCTGGTTCATCCTGTGCGTTGGCTATATTCTGGTTTTCGCACTGCGCCAGGCAGGTGTTAATTGGTGGATTATCTTTTCTGTCTCCGGGCATTCTACATTACTTGTTCTTCTGCTGGTCAGCGTATATTCATTCGCGCTTTTCAGAGGTATTGGCAGGAGCCAAACAATCGAAGCGGAACATCCGTTAACCAGCACGAATTGCTATATGATGTTCTATATTGTCGCGCCTGTTTTAGGCAGCCTTGCAGGCTGCGTCGGAATGATAGGCGTAAATGCAATTAAGCAATTCCTGTTGGGAGTTGCGCTGGGCACTTTGGGAACAACATTTTTAGTCTGGGTGATTGTGGACCCTGTGACCGCCCTGCTCGAAATGATGTTGCCTGCAGCAAGCCGAAGGCATC
>JAOUFU010000239.1 GCA_029858035.1 Phycisphaerae bacterium | reverse complement strand
AAATTTCTTGTCTCATATTTAGTTGATAGTCCCTTCGACTTTGCTCAGGGTAAACTTCTTCTTTAGTATATAGCCGTATTTGGTGCGGTAAATGTTGATGATAAAAACATATAATTTCAGATTTCAGATCTCAGATTTCAGATTAAGTTTCCAGTTACCAGTTTCCAGAGCCTAAGGGCATAAAATATTAGTTTCCAGTTGCCAGTTTCCTGTAGTACATAGTACGTATCTCTTATAGATTCCTGCCCCCCCAATCAGGTAGGGGCAAGCTTCGCAGGAATGACAGACAGGCCGGCGTTTTTTACGAGAAATCCCCAGTTGTCAATCAAGCAATTAGGTACAAAATAGCAGGGAACTTGACAAAGGTCAAATAAATTAAGAATTAAGAATGCAGAATTTAGAATTTTTGAGATTGCTTCGGCCTAAAAGGCAGGCCTCGCAATGACAGGTTCTGAGATTTTATTTGATTGTTTAAGCGGCATTGTCGATAATTGTCAGGTCAATGGGAAATTAATTTTTTGAGGCGCAAATATGGGAGATACGAATCTGCCAAAATTAGTGATTTTCGGCGACCCGACAAAGGGGCACGTCGCTGAGATAATCGAGGATTTTATCGATTTTGCAAAGGGCAAGGCCGCGGTGATTGCCAGTTGCGGTATAGAGGAGTGTACGGTCGATATTTTGCAGGAGGCAGATTTTGCGGTTGTCTTCGGGGGCGACGGCAGTATTACATCGGCGGCGAGACAGCTTAGCCAGGTGAATGTTCCGGTGGTAGGCGTCAACCTCGGCAAGCTCGGATATCTGGCCGAGTTCAACGTTGATGAGCTTAAAGAATTTTTCCCATCTCTAACATCGGGAAAAGCCCGCACCGACAAACGAATGATGCTGGGGTGCAGGATTTTGAGTGAAGGAGCGGAAAAATTCCGCTCGGCGGCCATCAATGATGCGGTTATCACGGCCGGGCCGCCTTTCAAGATGATCGAGTTAAAAATATCGGTGGACGGTCAGCCGCTTGCGGGCTGTATAGGCGACGGCCTTATAATCTCCACGCCAACGGGCTCCACCGCGTACAATCTCTCCTGCGGAGGGCCTATACTTTCACCGAAGATGGAGGCGATGGTTATTAGTCCGATTTGCCCACATTCACTGAGCTTTCGGCCAATCGTTATCAACGCCGAAAGCAAAGTGGAGGTCTTTGGGGTCTGGGTCAATGAGGGGACGACGGTTTCAATCGATGGTCAGGTTTCCTGCAAACTTTCGATCGATGATGTTGTTAGAATCGAGAGGAATAAAGGCGATTTCCTGGTTGTCAACAATCCACTTCGGACGCAGTGGGACACTTTAGCTACTAAACTAAGCTGGGCAGAAAAGCCGAAGTATAAGAGCGATCCAGGTTAGGATATTTGGTATCGCAAGAAAGGGCGTTTTAGGACTGCTGAAATAAGCGGCAAAGCGGCGCTGCGGTTACCGGACGTATTTTTGGCTGCATCTTTGAAGAAAACAACCCTGATGACCGTAAAATATGTTTAATTATGAACATAGCGACGGTTAGAAGGTATTAAATATTATGAAAAACAGGATTTTTATAATTTTGGCAGTGGTACTTTTTGCCTGTTTATCGGACACAGGATTGTCCCAGACACAAGCAGGATTCGGAAATCCTTCAATCCGCAGTCCGATCGGGCCGCCTACGATCCCTCAGAGCAGCTACCAGAGCGGTCTATTTCCCAGCCTTAATCCGATTGATACGTCCGGTAATCAGGTGATAACGGGCAACGTCGGCGGTGGCAAGCATTTTCGTGGGCTTGTGCCATATAATGCGATTTCGGACTTTAGCGGCACCACCACTTCAACGACATTCAATTCATTTTTGAGGCGTTCAGCCGGCTCAGGAGATATCGACATCCTTCCCGGCAGATACAGCCCGTATTATCCACTCTCCGGTACGGTAACGACAACGATGCCGGGGCTAAGTAGTGTTGTTCGGCCGCCAACTTCGCAGGCACAGGGGCAGACGACGGAAGGATTTACTGTACCATCCGTACCACAGCAACCGAGTTTGTCCGGTCCGAAGATTAGTACTCCGGATATAAGTTACAGGCCGATGCGGTTTAAGCCTCAGCATCTGGAGAAATTGATTTTAGACGGCACGCTCACATACGCAGAAGCCAAACGGCTTGTGGATGAGCAGAACGTGGCGCAAATGGAACGCCTGAAGCAGGATTTGGGACAGTTAGAACACAGAGCGCCTCCCCTGAAGCAAAGCCTGATTGTCCGGGATGAGTCCCAGCGGCCATTTAGCAAACTTGAGCAGGATGCAGTTTCGTTACAACCACCTACTCTGTTGAAAATACAAGAGCAAGAGAAACAGCAGGAGCCTTTACACGATAAACGATTTTTGACCGGCAAAGACGGGCTGATTAACCTTCCAACACAAGAACAAGCCGAGGAGGCTGGAAAAGAGGAAAAAGACGTTTCGGGTCTTGATGTTTATGAGCGGATGAAACAGGAGATCGAGAGCATTCAAGCCAAGTACTCGATACCTGATATTCGAGACACGAAACAAACTTCGAGCATTGAGGGTGAAGAACCAACGGTCGATACGAGCCAGGAAGAAACAGAGAAGGAAAAGACACCTCTTGAAAAATTGAGACTCAAAAGGCGGACGCCTCTGACAGAAGAAGAATTAGAAGCGATTGAGGCCAAGCTGGAGAAAGAAATAACGAGCGTCAAGGGACGCGAGGAACTTAGCAGCGTCGCCTTATCCGTCAGAGCCCAAAGTATCAGGGGTGAACACAAGACCTTCGCATCTTATGCGAATGACAAGTTCAATGAGCATATGCGGGCGGCGGAGCAGTATCTCAAAGAGGGCAAGTACTACCGGGCGGCAGACACCTATACCCTCGCGTCGATTTACAAGAGTAACGACCCCCTTGCCTACGCGGGCAAGAGCCATGCTTTATTCGCGGCCGGCGGATATATGAGCAGCGCACTATTCCTTTCGAGGGCACTGGAGATTTTCCCCGAATACGCAAGGTTTAAGATAGACCTTATTGGTATGGTGGGCGACAGGGACAAGGTCGAAAGCAGGATAGTCGATATCGAAGAATGGATAAAGATAAGCGGTTCGGCTGAGCTGCAATTTTTGTTGGGCTATGTTTATTACCAACTTGGCAGAACCGGGGAGGCCAAGAAAGCGATTGACGCCGCCTACGAAAAGCTACCGGACTCACCGGCTGTAAAAACACTTAAAAAGGCCATCGACAGCGCCGCGGGGGGAAATTAAATCCTCAAATAAACGGCCGAGTTAGTTTTTACCGGCCTTATCAATTACCTTAATCGTATCCGTTCCTTCAAAAACTGCTCCGTCGGTCAGTCGGCCGGTGATTGTAAGCTCGACGTCGCCGATATCGAGAATGGCCTGAACATCTTCGCGGCTGAATTTGGCTATGGCAACGTCCCCTTCTTCAGTGAGCCAGAAGCGATCAGGCCTAATTTCATTCTCAAGGAAAATGCTGTTGGGGTCGACGTCGGAGACATCGTACTCTTCGGGAAGCCGGAGAAAGACGGCTATCCATTGACCCTTGCTTCTTAGGTTTATGGTTCGGGGAATAATCCTAATATCGGCCTGTATGGGAGGGCTGTATTCGTAAGCACCCATATCGATTCGGCCCCCGATTACGCGTGGTTTGCCGTCGAGGTCTGTTTCGTTCGGTTCGGGTATGTAATTCGGGTCGCCTGTGTCGATGCAGGGCGAACTTAGTAGTAAATGATAATCGCCATCGACCCAGAAGTCATCGCTAATATCATCAGGCGTACCATTAGCGTCCCAATAGCCCGTCTCGACAAAGTAAGGGTCGGCGTCAATATTCCCCTTGCCCGGCCAGCCACCCTTTATGTCACTATATGTTATCACAGCAGAACTCTCTATTTCAGAATCCGAATTACCCCAGAGAGTACAGTTGGTTAATGTTGGGTTGCTGCTGTCTTCACCGTAGATCCCCCCTCCGTAGTCGCTGGCTGAGTTGCCGCTGAGTGTGCAGTTAATCAGCGTCGGGCTACTGAAAGTACAGAACATACCACCACCCTCGTATGCCGAGTTGCCGCTGAAGATGCAGTTCCTTAGCGTCGCGTTGCTAAACCGGTTGTACATTCCGCCGCCACCGGAGTCTGCGGAGTTGCCGGCAAATGCACAGTTGGTTAGCGTTGGGTTGCTATCAAGGTTACGAATCCCGCCGCCAGCGTCCGCCGAGTTCTCGCTGAAGATGCAGTTGGTCATCGTCGGGCTGCTGTGCCGGTTGGCCATCCCACCGCCGTAGATGTTCGCCGAGTTCCCGCTGAATGTGCAGTTGGTAAGCGTCGGGTTACCATCGTGTCTGTTGTACATCCCGCCACCTTCCGATGCCCAGTTGTTGATGAACGCACAATTGCTCAACATCGACCGATTGCTCATATTGTACATCCCAGCCCCATCGCTGGCTTTGTTATCGCTGAAAGTGCAGTTGGTCAGTATAGGGCTACAGTTCTTGTTATATATCCCACCGCCGTAGTTATAAGCCCAGTTGTCGCTGATAATGCAGTTGGTCAACATCGGAGGTCTAATACTGCTAACATTGTATATACCAGCTCCGTAGTACGCTTTGTTACCTTTGAATGTGCAATTGGCCAGTCTCGGGCTGCCGTTGTGGTTGAACATTCCACTGCCGGAGTCGTCTTTCTCCGGCCATTTGGCATTGGCATTACCGCCAGTGACGGTAAAGCCATCCAGCACAGCCGTTTCGTCCGTTCTGCTACCGGTAACGACGTGGTAGCTGTTTCCAGCGCCGGTCAGGATAGTTTCGTAGGCGTCGGTATCCCGCGCGCCGGGGTCTGGCTCACCGAAGCCTGCGTAGCCGCCTTTGAGAGTTACGCCGTTGATAAGCTGGAAGGTGGCTTCACGGTCGCCGGGCGTGATGCCGGCACCCTGGTCGGGTTTGTAAGTGCCCTGTGCAACGCGGATTTCGTCGCCGTAGTAGGCGGTGGCGAGAGCGTCCTGGAGGAAATTAAATGCGTCTGTCCAGGAAGAGCCATCATTTGCACCATCAGCATCATCATCAACATAGATAATTTGTCCGCCAGCAGTCGTGGACGCACCCAACACGACCAAAAATGCCAAAACTGTCAGTGCGGTGTTAAGATATGTTTTAGCAGCCATTTTCGAACCTCCTTTTGCCCCTTTGAAGTCAACCATCCCCAAGCCCTTCGGGCTTGAGGCTGCCACCCGTTGCCCCGTTTGGGGCTAAAACCGCTTTCTATATGGCGAATGGATGTCGGTCAGTCCACTATGGGACGCCTATCGGCGGAAGCTAAAAGTCTTGCATCGCCAACTCTTTAGTAGATACAAAATAAGTATATCTGATTGAGAGAGGCAAATCAAGGGAATTGTTATAGGACTTTTTAAGCGTTCGGGGATTTGCTGATTCAGGGCTTTATTTAGCGGATTTCCCGGTTTTCTTTGTTTATTACTCTGATTCCGTCTGTTACCTCGAATATTGTTCCATCGATTAATTGCAGCGGTCAGATGGTAGTGGGACTCACAACACCTTCAAGCCAATATTGGCACAAGACAGCCAGGTCCAGGAAATCCACTATGCCATCCCCTACACAGGGAGCGATGTCTGCGAAAGGGTAATCAACGCCGGGCTGTCGCCACTGGCGAGCGAGAATGGAAAGGTCACCAAAGTTTACATCGCCGTCGGAATCGAGGTCACCGGGCGGGGTGAGGAGAATTACGGAATCATCGGCTATCCAAAAAACATTATTGATGGGCCCTCCACAGGCCAACGTTCCTGTCAGACGCCTGTCAGGTTCCTCATCCAAATTACCACCGTATATACTGGTGAGTGCGCCATAACCAACGGGCTGTCCATCGACTGCAAAATTCCAACCATGGATGGTCAATACGGCAGTATTCCACGCAATCAATTCCTATCCAATCGAGCCACCGGAGAGGTCTACGCGGCTACCTCCGGCCCTGAGCTGATTTGCTATCGCGCCGCCGGAGGTACGGGCCCTGCTGTTGCCGAAGGCGCACAGGCTAGTTTCCATCAAGCCGCCTGACATTTTCACCAAGCTGTTTTGATGGGCACCAAGCACTTGTGCTGAGCCGCCAAGGATATTCACGATGCCGTCATTGTACACCATCAGGTCCCGGACTATTCGTCCACCATCAAGCAGGTTGACCGTTGTTCGCATCTCTGGAGTTCCATTGACCGAGACAAAATCGTCGATTAGGTAGTCGATATCGTGGATTCCGCCATCGTTAAAATCAACCATTGCGTGAGCCTGCGAACCGGTTAGAGATAGAGCTACTATCATCAGGCAAACCGCTTTTGCATTTGCTAATTTCATCACTGCCTCGAAAAAAACGTTCGTAATCTGTCGGCGCGGCTGTTGCATACAGCGCTTTTTGATTGACAAAGCTGCACAACAGAAAGGTTTCCCTCAGTCTCGTTCCGTTTCACTCCTTCTTTGGCTGGTTGTTGCAACAAAGCGACAACAAACCTATATAATTATAGGGTTTGTGGAGGTGTAAATCAAGAAAAAACTCGATATTCGATGCTTGCTATAAGTAATGAATAATGGATAATATTTTCTGTAATGATAAAGGCTAATACAGGATTAGACATAGAAGCGGTTTTTGGGGCGGGCGGTGTGATTTCGCAATCTTTCGGCGGATTTGAAAAAAGGGCGGAACAGGTTGAGATGGCGCGGGCGGTGCAGAAGGCGCTTGCGGACAGACGGCATCTGGCCGTCGAGGCGGGGACGGGAGTGGGTAAGAGCTTTGCATATCTTATCCCGGCCATAGAGCTGGTTTACAAAAGCGCAGGAAAGGTGCTGATCAGCACTTTTACTATCACTCTGCAGGAGCAGTTGACGGGTAAGGACATTCCGTTCCTGACCAAGTGTCTGCCTCGCGGATTTACGGCGGTGCTGGCAAAGGGCAGGGGGAATTATCTTTGCAAACGCCGGCTGGAATTTGCGATACGAAGGCAGGGGCGGCTTTTCGATGAATCCGGCTCGCAATTGGCGGTGATAAACGACTGGGCCAGGCAAACGGACGACGGTTCTCTGAGCAGCCTTACGTTTGTG
>JAOUFU010000238.1 GCA_029858035.1 Phycisphaerae bacterium | reverse complement strand
CTTTAACTCTGGGTCCGGAGGGTGTATCCTCAAGCTGTTTCCAGTGTCCCCGGTTGAACATATAGCGGTTGTCGGTGAAACCGAACTTACGCTTCGGAGCCCATTGTGGTTTTCCCTGGCCATCCAGATGCCATTTTCCTGCGTAGCCGGTAGCGTATCCCTGCCTGCGAAGAATTTCCGAGAATGTAACAACCTCGTCATTGAGTGGGATCCCGTTGGTCGTTACCGGCGTGTTCTGAGGGTAGCGGCCAGAAACAAACGCCGAGCGTGATGGGGAGCAAACCGGAGTTGTAGCGTAGAACTTTGTGCAGATGGCACCGTTGTCGGCAAGCCAGTCGATGTTGGGCGTGGCGACGACGGCGTTTTTACCCCAAACACAGGCCTGGGCTTCGGGGAGGTTCCTGCGATAGCAGCCAAGTGTACGAAAATTATGTTCATCAGTGTGAATTATTAGAAGGTTGGGCTTGCTTTGACTTTTCGAGAAAGCCGGCGTTGATATAGCAATGGCGGCTGTTGAGCTAATAAGTCTTAGAAAATCACGTCTATTCATTTTTGTCCTCATCATTTTTTATTGCCTATTTTAACATGTCTTTCGGATTTTTTACAGAATCTTGTCCCGGAACCATCGTGAAATTGGGTTTGTTTGGGTTTGAATTGGCTTTGTATTGGGTTTGAATTGGGTTTGTTTTGGGTTTGTTTTTCCCACTTGACCAAGTGTCCATTTTGTCATAATTCCTTGTTATTCCTTTACTTACGTTCATTTGACTTTTTGGGAAATTGGCTTTGTTTTGCATAAAAAGGTGATTTTGTAGTGCGCTCTCTACAGTTGTAGAGGAGAATTTATAGTTTAAAGTGGAAAATGCAAAACCAAAGCTCAAAATGTAAAACGAGTTTCTTGTCATTCGATTACTTCCGTTTCACTCTGGATAAAATTGCTCAAAACAGACTGGCTTGCCCGAAGTTCTTGCTGCGCAACAGCTTGCGACGTGCGGGGCTCCGCTATCTGCCATATCTATGGCGATTTTAATTATACCAAATTCACCGGAATGTTCAATGAAAATTGAACTTTTTTACCAAAAAATTTGAAAAAAGGTACTCATTTGGGCCACAAATTCTAAATTGCCATTCCTGGCCCCCATTCTTCACTAATATATTGGTTGGTTATGGTGGCAAAATTAAACAGGTTCAATAGCTAAGGATTATTATCCTCACACCAATGCAGGGCCATTAGGCGGAAGTCGAGGAAGTTCACTAAACAATCTCCATTCACATCTCCTGCTACGATAGTCTCACAGGGTGGTTTGCCGAAGTAGGATTTGCTTGCTTCGGTAGTTCCTCCGTAGGCTCCCATATTGATAATTCCCCCGTTGGGAAAAGGTTCCAAGCCAATAGGGAACATAGGATTGCCAGCATCTATACAGGGACTGGTAACATCATCATAGATCCATGATTGGGTAGTGGGGTTGTATCTTCGGCCTTCGGATTTTAGGTGGTAGTCGCCGGGGACGAAGAAGTCATCATTAGCATCGGCGGGTGTGCCGTTGGGGTCCCAGTAGCCAAGGTCGGCAAAACAGGGATCGGCGTCGATATTGCCAGCCTCCCAAACGAGCATCTCACACGGGTCATAAACTGCCGCCTGACCGCCTTGAACGTTGCTGTAGGAGATGTTAACAGTGTATTGCTCGTAAGATAGACCTCCTATTGCGATCTGTGGACCATGGTTGTGGGCATAATTACCCCAAAGAATGCAGTTGGTCACTATCGAAGTGACGTAATAATTATACATCCCGCCCCCATCGAGGCCAACGGAATTTCCGGTGAATGTGCAGTTCGTCAGAGTGCTGTTAAAAGTATTATATATCCCACCCCCATAGAGGCCAGCTGAGTTTCCGGTGAATGTGCAGTTGGTTACCGTCAGAGTGCTGTAAAACCAGCTATAGATACCGCCACCGTAGTTTGCCGAGTTTGAACTGAACGTACTGTTGGTGAACGTCGGGCTACAGTACAAATAGTTCAAGATCCCACCACCCTGTCCACCAAAATTGTGGGGACCCAAGGCCGAATTGCCGCTAAAGGTACAGTTCATAACTATCGGGCTGCTGCCCTCTGAGTTAAACATGGCACCACCGCTCTCGGCTGTGTTACCGATGAACCTGCAGTTCGTTATCGTCGGACTGCTTTTCCAATTCGTTATCCCAGCGCCGGTGTAGCCAGTGTTGTTGGTAAACGCGCAGTTGGTCACCGTCGGGTTGCTGTTAGAATCGTTGGCCATCCCACCGCCGTTCCCACTCGACAAGTTCCCGCTGAATGTACAGTTGGTAACCGTCGGACTGCTTTGGTCGTTTCTCATTCCACCGCCTCCATATTCGGCCTGGTTGCCAGTGAAGCCACAGTTGGTAACTGTCGGATTGCCTTGGAAGTTGCACATCCCGGCGCCGTACCAGCCCGCCCAGTTCCCACTGAATGTACAGTTGGTAACCGTCGGGCTGCTGTGATTGATCATCCCGCCGCCGAACCCACCCGACAAGTTCCCGCTGAATGTGCAGTTAGTTACCGCCGGGCTGCTGCTGATCCCGTTAAACAGCCCACCGCCGTGCATGCCCGCCAAGTTCCCGATGAATGTGCAGTTGGTCAGTGCCGGACTACCTTCACTGTTGTACATCCCGCCGCCGAGCCAGCCAGCCGAGTTGCTGACAAACGTGCAGTTGGCCATCGTAGGTTTGCTTTGATAGTTGTAAATCCCACCACCGAATGCGAATTTATTGGGAAACGTACCATTGGCATTACCACCTGTGATGGTAACTCCATCAAGTACAGCATTTGGATCACAGTTGTTGCTTGACACTACATGATAGCAGTTGTCTGCCCGAGTGGGCTCGGTTAGTAGATCACAAGGGTCATTAACCTCAACGTCATTTACATCGAGATCACCGCTTAGAATCGTTTCATACAATTCGATATCTCTGTCATTAGGGTTTGATTCGCCGACACCTGCATACCCACCCTTGACAGCAACACCGCTCTTGAGTTGAAAGGTCTCTTCTCGTCCCAGGTTTGGCCGTGCACTGAGAACGAAGTCACCAGGTCTGTATATTCCTTGAGCAACGCGAATCTCATGTCCGGATGAGGCTACCATCAAAGCATCCTGCAAGTAGGCAAAGGCCGTTTCCCAAGTTGTCCCGTCTCCCGGAGGTATTGCATCATCATCAACATAGATAATTTTCGCCGCTCGCAGACTTGTTGTACATAAAGCAAGAGCCACAAAAAGAATTGCCAAAATTTTCGCTTTTTTAATCATTTGCAGTTCTCCTTAAACTTAGAACCATTATACGGCTTTCCCAGCCCTCTTGTCAAGGCTCCAGATTAAGAAAAAACAATGAGAATTTAGAATTTAGAATGAAGAATTTAGAATTGGTTTAAAAAAACATCTGGGTCCCTGCCATATAAATGATTAAGGATGAGTGATAATTTATTTATTATTGAGATTGCCGCGTCGGCCTTTGGCCTCCTCGCAATGACTTTTCTTATGGATTCGGAATGCGGGTAAGTGCAAACATGTACAGGCCGAAAGTAGAAATACAAAATTTATGGAACAGAAGACCGAGCGCGCGCATCGTATAGGTGAGAGGAGAGAGCGAGATAACAAAAAGTAAGAAAGGAGAATTATTATGTTTACGCGCAGAGGATTTACATTAGTTGAGCTTTTGGTGGTAATCGCCATCATTGCGTTATTAATGTCGATACTAATGCCGGCACTGAATGTGGCAAGGGAACTTGGCAGACGTATAGTTTGTATGGAGAATCTGAAGCAGTTGTCATTTGCGTGGGTAATGTATACAGACGAAAACGAGGGCGACTTTGTTAACGGGATGTCAGGGCAAGACCGGATACAGCCGGGCAGCTCTCCACCGGTTATCTTAGAGGAGGCATGGGTTGGCATTGTGGGTACCGGCAGTGGCTGGCCCAAGAGGAGACAAATATACGGCAGTAATATAGACGAGGGCATCAGAAACGGGGCACTATGGGAATATCTCAAGGAGCCAAAGGTTTACCGGTGCCCGGCCGGGATGGTTGGACATATGGTGAGCTACGCCATAGTCGATTCCATGAACGGCGTGGCCCAGAACAATGCGAGAGCAGACCAGGTATGGGCCAACAACAGAGGCGACCTTTCCAAAGCACACAACAAATTGCTTTTTATTGATATAGGCCGGGTGAGGGACAGCAGTTATCACGTTTATTATGATAAGGGGCTATGGGGAGACCCGCCCCCGGTCCGACACAGTAACGGCGCGACCATCAGCTATGCAGACGCCCACAGCGAATACGTGAAGTGGAAAGGTCAGGATACAATAGAATTCGGCAGGAATGACGACAGGGATGATCCTGACCGTTCGCCTGTAAGCCCTGAAGGCAGAAAGGATTTGGAGCGGATACAGAGGGATGTTTACGGCAAGTTAGGTTATTAGGTTATACACCACCACCAAAGTGATTATGTAGTCACGATTGGTTTTTGATTAATATTTAGCCGGGGCCGTTAGAAAGCCGAATCCAGAAACCGGCGTTCGTGGGGGGACAGGGAGCACAGGGGAGTTTTTTTTCTTGACATTCAGACAGAAGAGGGTATAATCGGATTGATGAAACTAAGGAGGTGGAGTGATAAATGCAACAATATAACGCGGATTTTGTGAAATTTTACCAGAAGGTTTCGGTGCACACATTGTGTTCCATCAAATTTAACAGTCTTTGAAAGGATAAAACTATGAAAGCAAAAAAAATATTAACCATTTTGGTCTTGGCTTTCGGCTTGATGTACTGTCTGGTTGGGTCTGCTGAGGCAGCACCGATGGGCACGGCCTGGACCTATCAGGGAAGGCTGATGGACGCCAATGGACCTGCGGATGGAATCCATGAGTTTCAGTTCGAGCTGTACGATTCACCGGAGGATGGAAATCAGTTGGATGGTACGTTTGCTTTACGTGCCGTTGACGTTATAGACGGCTACTTTACAGTTGAGCTGAACTTTGGCGGGGATGTATTTGATGGTGATGCACGCTGGCTCCAAATAGCTGTCAGGCCCACTAATACCACAGACCCATTTACAATACTTACTCCACGGCAGGAACTAACGCCGGCTCCCTATGCTATGTATGCTGCGAACGCCAGCTCGGACAGCGACTGGATGGTCCTGGGCGATGACATGTATTCGATTCCTTCCGGAAATGTCGGCATCGGTACGTCGAGTCCCGAGGCAAGACTATCTATTCAAATGAAAGGAAATCCAATTTCGCCTTCAGACGTGGGAGGCTTAATCATTAGAGATGGTTTTACCAACAGCGGCAATCAATTGGAAGTTCAGGACACTCTTGGGAACCCGAATTTTGTTGTTGACCATGTAGGTAATGTAGGTATTGGAACCGACAGTCCTGAAGCGGCTCTGCACGTAAAGGGAACCGGTTGGCCGGATTCTTTTATGTACCTGCAGAGCGATTTAAGTAACGATGCCGGAATTCGATTGTATGAAGGCAACAATGTGAAATGGCATATCTTTAACACGTCGGATATCGGCGGGCTCAGGATATGCAATTCGGATTTCTCGAAGGATGTCTTCTTCGCTAAGCAAAGCAATGGTAAGGTCGGCATAGGAACTACGAATCCGACCGCTATGCTGGATGTCATTAGCAGAGGAACGAATGAGGATGTGATTGCGGCACATGCTTCGGACGGCTCGGAGTTATTTAACGTTAATGAGATGGGAACCGGAGACGGAGAGGTTTTAATAAGAGACAACACGGGAGCATGGAAGGTCAGGCTCAGCGCCTACGGCTTCAGTTTGTTCAATGGTGGTAATGTCGGAATTGGGGATGTTGGGCTTCCAACACGTAAACTGGTCGTCAGAGGAAATATACTCGTGCAAAGCCTGGGTACAGGTGCGAATGTGCTCGAACTGGGTGAGGGCCTTGACTATGCAGAGGGTTTCGATGTGACGGAAGAGGACAGCGTCGACCCCGGCACTGTCCTGGTCATAGATTCTGATAATCCGGGCAAGCTAACAGTAAGCCGCTTGGCCTATGACAGCAAAGTCGCAGGCATCGTCGCCGGTGCCAATGGGATAGGTTCCGGAGTACGCCTTGGAGTTGGCCAGTTTGATCACGATGTGGCCCTTGCAGGGCGTGTTTATTGCAAAGTGGATGCTACAGAAGCAGCCATACAGGCCGGTGATTTACTAACTACTTCTTCCACTGCCGGCTACGCAATGAAAGCAACGGATTATGACCGGGCTCGTGGCGCCATCTTGGGAAAAGCAATGCAAACGCTGGAACTGGGCCAAAAGACACAGATTTTAGTCCTTGTAACCCTGCAATAGAATAGGAGGTAACGGCTATTATGAAAAACTTAAAAATTAAAATCCTGATTGCCTCCTTTGCTGCGATGGTGTTAATAACACCGGCATTGGCTCGGACAGTGAATATGGATGAGGCCATAAACGTAGCGAACAACTGGATTGCTCTAACGCTTCAGAAAAAAGGAAACTGGGGTGGTTCAGATATGGCGGTCATAGGAGAGGTACAGGAGCTCAAACGGGGACAGCGAACACTCGGCTATTTTTGCCCCGTACTGCCGAAAGGCTATATCATTATCTCCCTGAGGAAAGAGCTGGCCCCCGTCAAGGCATGCTCGGAAACTTCTAATATAAATCCCGAGTGCGACGATGGTGTGGCAAAGCTCATAAAAGACTCTATGGAACGCGTAATTAATAAAATAGAAAAAGAAGTTGGGCCAATCTACTCAGTCCGAACGCGGAACTTGAACGATTTTCTTAAAATCGATTACAGTGCTTCCTGGGCGAAGTTGAGTAAAGATGTCAAAGTTTTTGAACAGGAACTGGAATCCGATGTGGGCGATTTGAACTATAATGAGGGTGAAATCTTACATACTCCCAACTGGCATCAGGGTGATCCTTATAATCGTGACTGTCCGACGCCGCCGGATGGCGATGATTGTACCCAGCCACGATGTGTGGTCGGCTGTGTGGCCACTGCCGCCGCCCAGATTATGCGCTATTGGTACTGGCCCCCTCGTGGCGTAGGAAGCGGATGGGATGATTCTTACGATTGGGTCAACATGCCGGATGATGTCACTGGAACTTCCCCTACGGCC
>JAOUFU010000237.1 GCA_029858035.1 Phycisphaerae bacterium | reverse complement strand
TAACCGAGCCGTACGTGTTTTCGATGACAATACCGTCGCCGAGGTGGTCGTCGAGGTTGTTGCCGGTCATGGTAAGATTAAAGCCGTCAATGCACCTTAGGGCGTCCCGGTTCTCTTCAAACTGGTTCGAGGAGACAATAATATCGTGGCAGCCGATTAGATTGAGCCCGGTGTTCTTGTTGTAGGTGATTAGCGAATCGCAAATGCGCGGGTCCTCGTAGCAATTGTCAAGCACAATGCCGTCACCGCCGTGATAGCTTACCGTGACACCATCGATGAACACTTCGTTGATGCGCCGCGCCTCGATGCCGGAGCCGCTCTTATCATTGCCGGTAATACGAAAGTTGGCCAGCCGAATCCGCCACAGCTCATGTTTTCGGTCATCGGAACCGCCGGGGTGCTGAAGTATCAATGCGGGCTTGCCTTCGATGTTGACGTTCTTAATGTGCGTTGCAGTACCTGCCCCTTCGATGAGCAGGTCGGACGTAGAGACCTTCAAGGGTTCGTTAATCTCAAACGTGCCCGGCGGGATACGGACAACACCACCCTCGTCCGGAACCGCGTCTATCGAAGCCTGTAAAGTTGGATACAAGCCTGCATCGATAACAGCCCGGGCCCCGGGCAAACGAGGGCAAGCCGAAACGCTGCGATGGACCTGACAACCCGTGCCGCAGAAAATGCTCACAGCCGCCGCAACGATTAAAATCCAATACGTCCGTTTCATCCCATGTCCCTTTATTAACATCTATATTCAACTCTCTGAAATGACCGCCGGTCAAAAATACCAATCAATTCGCAGATGCACGGACGACAAAGGAAAGCCCCTACTTTTCCTGCCCAACATCGTGCTCGTACTCTTCATAATAGCGGACCCCGTTGCGAATGTAAATAATCAATGCCAAAACAGCGGTCCCCGCCGCCGACCACCACAGCACCTTAAGAAACCAAATCCAGCCGGGTAAAAAACTTGAGAACTCCGGGCCAAGCAGAATCCCCGCCACCATCGACAACTGCAGAGTGGTCGCAACCTTACCGACAAATATGGGAGCGACGTAAATCTTGGAAGTGAAAAAATAAAGAGTGACGAATCCTAATGTCAAAACCACATCTTTGCTTATTATCAAGACTACAACAAGTGACGGCAGGGGAAAACCTTTAACACCTCCCTGCTTCGAGATAAGCAAAAGGCAGGCACTGGTTATAAGCAGCTTGTCCGCCACAGGGTCAAGAAAGGCACCGAGTCTTGTAATCTGCCTGCTTCGGCGGGCCATATAGCCGTCCACTACGTCACTAATTGCCATGAACAAAAAAATAACAATAGCAATATAGCGCATAACGTTACCGAACTCAGCATAGTTTATCTTCAACATGCAGCTAATAAACGGAACTATCAGCAGAATCCGAAGAATCGTAATCCGATTGGCCCAACTCAGTTTCATAGCTGATTTATAACCACAAAAGTGTTATTTAGCAAGAAATAGATTGGCCGGCACTTTGTAAATATAAAGGTGATTATGGATTATAAATGATAAATAGGCCGCTTTTCAATTATCATATAGTCGCCAGGAAATAAAAACCAGCGGCAATAAGGACTACTCCTGCTACAACTCTTATAGCAGCCACTGTTGTCTTAGCCCTGGCCACCGACTTGCCGAAAGAAACACCTAACATAATCGCGGCCAAAGGCAAACTGAACCCGATTGCATAAGCAACAAGTATTGCTATTGTCCAAAGGTTGAATTCCTTGAGAACGGTTACTCCCAGGACAATGTAAATACCCGGATTGCATGGCATCGAGCAGAAGCCGATTCCTCCCCCAACAATAAGGCCGAATAAAGCCGCAGCCAAGAGTCCTTTCGGACGTGTTTTATCTTCCGGCACTTTCCTTTTGGGAAATTTAAAAGGGAGTAATCTGAGCGTGCCCAGACCGAAAAAGATTATGATAAATCCGCCAACAAGCTTCCAGTACCTGCCCAGTGTATTTTGGGCAACCTTGCTTATCAAGCCCGCCATGCTTCCGAGGATGACCGTCGCGATGATAGTTCCGAGCATAAAAAAAAGGCCGGCAAGTAAAACCGCCTGCCAGCCCCTGCCCTTTCGCGAACCGGAATACCCAACTACGGCCCCCAATATCGGAAAGGTACAGCATGCGCATGCTATCGAACTTATCAGACCCAGGAGAAAGGATGCAAGCAGGACTGTACAGCTAAACGCTCCAGACTCAAGAGTCTGATTGATCCATTCTTGCAATATTGGTCTCCTTATTCAGAGCCGGCATTCGGACAGCAGCCTGGAACGGCGGCTGTTTTCGGACAACCACTTGGAGTCGCGGTTTTCGGGCAGCTACCCGGAACCGCGGCATTCGGACAGCAGCCTGGAACTTCAGTTTTCGGACAGCACAAAGAAAGATTATCAGCCTTCTTCTCCGAAGGGCACGTTACATTGCCGGGATTGGCCTCGGTGGCCCCACAGAGCTTGTTCAATGGACAGACACCGGCAGCGCAGGGCGAATTATTAGTCCCGTTTGACAGAACCGAATGGGCCGCCAACGCACCAGCCGCCAGTAATACCAGAATAAAAATCACCGTTTTCCAGCTTTTCCAATTCCCGGAACCGGATGAGCAGCAATCACCGCCAGAACCTGATGAATCGTTGCAGATCTCGTTTTGTTGTGTCTTTTCTTCATTTATTTCCATATTTTTTCCTCGAAACCAACGTTTTTTCCACAATAACAAAATTACCGTCTTTAATACGTTTTAACTAAAAACTGGTTCGCCACTTATAGGCTTTTCCTCAATCAAAGTCCCAATATTATAACCGAAAAAGTGAGATTTGGCAAGAATATAAAATAATAGTATAGGTATCATTTGCATTGAGCAAAATCGCAAAGGCAATAAAAATGGGTTCCCGTTCCCTGCTTTGACGGGGACGAGTTTACACCTGCGAAAGCGGGCGCACGCACAAGTTCGTCTGGGCGTGACAGTTACTACTTATTCTTCTTCTTTCCGAGGCCAAGTCCTTTGTCTGGGTGCTCTTTCGGTTTGCCCTTGCCCTTCTTTTTGATGCGTAGCCCTTTCGGCAGTGATTCTTTGGATACAATGCCCTAAAGCCCTACCAATATCTACGCGCACTTCTCACCGTTCTTTCATGAAGAACAGCAAAAGCATGATCGGCTATGGCTCCTCGCTGATTTCCTGCTCTATCTGTTTTTCAAGGTTCGCAAGCTCTTCATCCATGTTCTCTTCGGTGATTTGCTTTTCCGCCTCGGCATCATATTCAGCCTGGGTTTTTACCACAACATCCCCTTCGGATTCACTGTCACTGGAAGTTTTGTCACATCCTCCAAGGTAGAAAGAGCTTAGTATTGCCAGTAAGATTATAATAAATACTTTTCGAAGCATTTTTCTGTTCCTTTCAAATGGCTATTCTTTTATTGTGTCCAGTTCAAAACTCAAGTAGCCTCACTGTCGGATTCACTCATTTTATTCCTCTGGTTTTTCTGCCTGCTTCTTGGCCTTTTCAGCCTCAAGTTTTTCCTTTGCTTTTTCAGCTTCGGTTTTTGCCTTTCCCTTTTGCTTGGCAGTGCTTTTCTCTACAGTTTTCTTCAGCGTTTTGACTTCACCTGTTTCAGTCTGTTGCATCGTTTCCATCATACGTTTCCGCTTGCTCTCATAACGGCCTTGTTCTTTTCCTTCAAGGATCTTGAGTTTTTCAAGGACGGTTGTATTACCTTGTTTGGTGGCCAATTCCCTGATTCGTTTAAAATGGGCCTGGCGTTTCCGATATTTTGCTTCCTCACGAAGCATCTGCTTCTCAAGGGCCTTCATTTTTTGCTGCTGTCCCTTGCCTTTTCCGATATCTTCCGCAGACTTCCCTTTAGCAGCACCTTTTTCCGGGGCTTTATCTTTGGCTTTTTCCTTGCCGCCTTGCTTTTCTTCTTTCTTAGCCTCGCCCTTACCGGCCCGGGCACGTTGCTTCTCAGCCTCGACTTTGCTCTTGCCTTTCTCCACTTCTTTTTTTGCAGCTTCCTTTTGTTCCTGCGACTTGCCTTTGTTCTGGACCTCCTTTAATTGCTTGTTCTGGCCGCCGGCACCTTTCCCTTGTCCCTTTGCAAAGACATAACTGCTGCTCCATAAAACAACAAGCAAAACAAGCAATGATGGCATAATCTTTTTCATGATGTGTCTCCTTCTATCTGATAATTATTATTTGAGTTGAACTCAGCTACGCTGCTGGCCAACAAACAAAATACTAAACTACATATTTACCTGCCCAATGTAAAACTTAGCTGCGTTTTTTCCAAATTGACTTGCCTCGATGTCAGTAAGAAACAATCAAACTTACATCTACTTCCAAAGTGAATTATGCCTTCCTTGTCTTAACAAATAAACATCATATAACCTCGTTCGTCAAGACATAATATGATGTTTTTTTTGCTATCTCCATGGTAAAACAAATCCCCGTTAACCCGCTTCGATTAAGACATCAGCCCTATCGGGCACTTTCCGGAACTGGGACAAGTCGCCTTTCACTTTGCCAATAATATTCACAGCCGATGCAGCACGTATTTCGTCGGCTTGCGAAGCGGGAGTCGGCCCGAAGAATATGCAAAAAGCGTTGCCGGTCGGCCAGTATCCCAATTCTCCCGCCTCCAGAACGTCCCGGCTGTCCGCCTCAAGTCCAGCCTCGACTGAAATCGAAAAATATATCTCACCGCCCCACCGGCTCCCCTTTGCCTCAATCGGAAGTGCATCAAAAATAGACTTTGACGTCGGACTGTCGTTAAGCTCTGCTGCGACCTTAATTTGACCTGCCGTGATTTTTATTGCCTTCGGCATTTATACTCCTAAAAGAATATGCAGCCTTATAATCTGTTATATCGAACATTTTACAAGCGAATTTCCTTGATGTAAACTAACACGGTTATATAATTGCGAAAGTCTTACGAGAATTCAAAAAATGACGAAACTTAGTGTTAATCTAAATAAAATCGCTCTGTTGCGGAACCAGCGTGATATCGGTATACCGAGCGTATTAGAGTCGGCTAAAACCGTTATCGAAGCCGGCGCTCACGGCGTAACGGTCCATCCCAGGCCCGACGAGCGACACATAAGATATGACGATGCCCGCCGGCTAAAAAAAATGCTTACCGTCGAGTTCAATATAGAGGGAAATCCCTTCACAGGAAAATTAATAGAGCTTTTGCACGAGTTAAAACCCGACCAGGCAACACTGGTACCCGATGCTCCGGGCGCTAATACTTCCGACCACGGCTGGAACATACAGCAAAACAAAGAACGCCTCGAACCGGTCATAAGAGAGCTTAAAGACTTAGGCATCCGTGTCAGCCTTTTTATGGACCCGGATACCGAAGGCATCCGGATGGCCGGGGAAATCGGAGCCGACCGAATCGAGCTATATACCGAGCCCTATGCCAGAGCGTTTCGAACAAACGACAACATAGAGCAGACGCTTGAGCAATTTGTCGCCGCTGCCAGGTTCGCTAATGAAATCGGCCTGGGACTGAACGCAGGTCACGACCTGAACCTGAAAAATCTCGGAAAATTCTGCGCTGCCGTCCCCGGCATACTTGAGGTCTCCATCGGCCACGCCCTTATAGCGGACGCAATCGAAATGGGACTTGAAAATACGGTAAAAGAATATTTGAAAGTGTTAGCTCAAACTTAAAGGAGAGAAAAATGTTTACAGGAGCAATGGTGGCGTTGATTACGCCTTTTCAGGATGGCATAATCGATTTTGAAACGCTTGATGAGCTGGTTGACTTTCAACTGGATAACGGAATAGACGGGATTGTACCGGTAGGCACGACCGGCGAATCACCAACACTAAGTCACGAAGAGCACAAACAGGTTATCGAAAGAGTGGTCAAAGCGGTTGGTGGCAAAGTCCCCGTAATAGCAGGCGCCGGCTCAAACTCAACCGCCGAGGCAATCGAGCTGTCTGCATTTTCAAAAAAGGTCGGTGCCGACGCAACCCTGCAGGTCGACCCGTATTATAACAAGCCCACGCAGGAAGGTTTTTATCAGCATTTCAAGGCCATAGCTGAGGAGGTTGACCTGCCGATAGTATTATACGACATCCCCGGCCGATGCGGTGCCGGAATGACACCTGATACTATCGTGCGACTGGCTGAAATCGAAAATATCGTCGCAATCAAAGATGCAACCGGAAAGATGGACCACGTAAGCGAGGTCGCAACCCGATGTGACCTGACCATCCTCTCAGGCGATGATTCTATGACTCTGCCTATCGCTTCGGTCGGAGGCAAAGGCGTTATTAGCGTCGTGGCGAATATCGTCCCCGCTGATGTAAAAGCAATGACTGATTTAATCCTTGAAGGCGATTTGGTCTCAGCAAGGCAGTGGCACAAAAAGTTATTTGCCTTATGCAGAAATCTTCTCAGCCTGGCAACCAATCCAATACCAATCAAGGCGGCCGTAGCGATGCTAAATCTGGCTTCGGAGGAGCTACGTTTGCCCATGACGCCTTTGGATGAAGATAAAAAAGAAATCCTCCGTCAAACGCTGGAAACTTACGGCCTGCTGTAATAAAAAACCTGTTAGAGAGAGCTTAAATGAAAAGAGCTATTTTTATTTTAGCCATTCTGGCAACCGGCGTTGGTGCAAATGCCGGTACGGAACTCGGCATCAAAGATAGACAGTTCACTGTTAACGGCAAACCGACCTTTCTGTTAGGAATCAGTTTTTACGGTGCGCTCGGAGCTTCGAAGGATTTCATCCTTAAAGACCTTGACGATATGCAAAAATATGGCTTCAACTGGTTCCGGGTATGGGCAACGTGGGGAGCATTCGATAACGAAGTCTCAGCAGTGGATAGACAGGGAAATTCACGTGAGCCTTACCTGACCAAACTCAAGTGGCTCGTTGCCGAATGTGACCGCAGGGGCATCATAGTTGACGTAACTCTCTCTCGCGGCAATGGTGTAACCGGCCCTGTCCGGCTTCAAAGCCCGGAAGCACTTCGCCTCGCCGCTGAATCTATCATGGTTGCACTAAAGCCGTATCGCAACTGGTATCTCGATATGGGTAACGAAAGAAACATCCGTGACAAGCGATTTGTCTCGACCGAGGAGTTGGCCAAGTTACGAAAGTTTATAAAAGGCCTCGACAAGAACCGTCTGGTCACAGCGTCGTTC
>JAOUFU010000236.1 GCA_029858035.1 Phycisphaerae bacterium | reverse complement strand
CACTCGGCTTATCACCGCCGGCATCGGACCGCGAACGACTATCTTCAGGCCCTCCCGTGCAACAACAGAGTCTATCCTTTCCCGCATCACCTTGCAGGCGGTTTCAAGTTTTTCAAAATCCATATCTCGCAAAACTATAACCGCCAGTCTCCAATATGGGGGCAAATTGCAGGCCTTGCGATGTTTTAACTCCTCCCGGACAAAGCCGTCAAAGTCCGCCTTGAGGGCAAACTGTATGGCAGGCTGGTTCGGCAGAAAGGTTTGAACAAAAACCATACCCTTTTTCGCCGAGCGTCCCGCCCGACCGGCAACCTGAGAGATCAACTGAAACGTCCGTTCGTTTGCCCGGAAGTCCGGCAGATAAAGCGACGTATCCGCACTAATGATGCCAACCAACGTCACGTTTGGAAAATGCAGGCCCTTGGCTAACATTTGTGTCCCGGCTAATATGTCGATTTGGCCTTCGCTGAAATCTTTTAGCAGCCGGTAGTAGCTTCTGCTTGCCATAGAATCGCTGTCAATCCTCGATGTTCGAGCCTGGGGAAATTTTTTAGCCAATTCTTCTTCGAGCCGTTGCGAGCCAAGCCCGATCATGGCCATCCCTTTTCCACACAGCGGGCATTTTTCAGGCACAAGCGTCTGCGCCAGGCAATAATGACACATTGCATAGCCATAGTTTATATGTTTTCCTGTGACCGTTCGCATCCGGCCGCCGCGGCGAGTTTTTGATTTGTGAAAGGTCAGCGTTACATCGCAATTGCGGCAGTGCAGAGTATGTTTGCAGGATGGACAAAATACAAAATTGCTGTAACCGCGTCTGTTCAAGAGCAGAATCGCCTGCTCATTTTTCGCCAGAACCTCTTTAAGACGTTCACCCAACGGCTCACTTATTAAATTTATGCCGTTGCCACTGTAATGCTCCTGACGCAAATCGACGAGTTTCATTTCGGGCATAGGCAGGTCCATTACCCTTTTGGGCAAACGGGCCAGACTAAAATGCTTTCTGCCGGTGCAATTAGACAGCGTCTCCAATGACGGCGTGGCACTGCCTAAAATGCAATGGGCATCGGCCAATTGCGCCCGTTTTATCGCAACGTCTCTGCCATTATACCGCGGCGCGGTATCCTGCTTGTAGCTGGGCTCATGCTCCTCGTCAACAACGACAAGACCAAGCCTGGATAACGGGGCAAAAACAGCCGAGCGAGCACCGATGACCACATCGGCATTGCCTGCTTTGATTTTCCGCCACTGCACATTTCGCTGGGCGGAGGTTAAGCCTGAGTGCATCACAGCTATTTTTTCAAATCTTGAACTGAACCGCTGAACCGTCTGAGTGGTTAGAGCAATTTCAGGAAGCAGCACGATTGCAGTTTTACCCTTTTGTAAAACTGCCTCGACAGCCCTGATATAAAGCTCGGTTTTACCGCTATCGGTAACACCGTGCAGGAGGGTAACGCTAAATTTGCCCGAATTTATCCGGGCGATTATAGAGTCCAGTGCCTTGAACTGATCCTCGTTTAGTACGACTTTATCTGCTTTCATCGACATCCCCATAGGAATGGCGGGCAAAGCCTTTAATATTGTCTTTTCGGTTATCTTGACAATCTGTTTTTCAGCTAATTTCTTTACAGGCTGATCGGTACAGCCGATTGCTTCTAAAATCCGCTTAAGCTCCAATGCCGTTTCTGCATTTGAAGCTTCCCTGGTCCGGAGCAGCGTTACAATTTGTTTTTGCTTTTTACCTCTCAATTGCTTAACGGTTTCTTCAATATCATCGGAGCCAATGGCCAGGTAAGCACACCTTTCCGTTCTGGCACCAGATCCTTTTTTGACGGCTGTCGGCACCACCGCTGATAAAACCTGGCCCAGGGGACAAACATAATAACCGCTAATCCACCGGGCCAGCTCCATAAGCTGGGTATCTACCAACGGTTCCTTGTCAATTACCCTGGTGACTTTTTTTAGCTCGCGTCCCCTGCCGCGTGTGATGAAAGATTGCTCGGGGGGGACATCCGCTTCTACACAGAATCCGACTTCAGGTTTGTTTTTCCTGCCGAACGGTGCTTCAATTCTCTGCCCTGTTTTAATCGGCCATAGATCATCCGGGACAAAATAATCGAACTCGGTATCCGCAGCCGACTCAAACGCCACCCGAATGATATGATTACAAATAGGCTCCTCGGTTGTTTCTGAAGCGAATAAACTATCGGTTTGGTATTTACTCATTTATTAGTCACTGGCAGCGTATACTCCTGCCTTGCGCTTCTTCTCAGAACTTTCATTTATGAATGTATCCTCACACAAGTCCAGATTAAGCTTTGCTATTAAGCCCTTGAGATAATCAAGGTGCGGGCATGGGGAAGAATGATAATTATCTTTGGTAATACAAGAAGCCAGTTGCACCACTATGCGGTCCCTGGTTATTCCCTCTTGCTTTTTGATCCGGCGGACCAAATTTGCCAGCTTGCGGTGTACCGCCCGGCCGCAACAGCCTCCACAAGTCATATAGAGCGAGCGATACCCATTCTTAGGATACGCCGAAAAGCCGCCGATACGCTCATTGAACGCCCTCTCACAGTTATAACCACTGCAGCGCTCCTTCACAATATCACACTGCACTATGACTACGTAATCCTTTTCATTCACATCAACCATTTCGCTGTCCTTTCTTTTTCAAGCCACTCGAATAATATTGACCGCAAGGAGCCTTCTGCTCGGCTTGTTCTGGTGCAAATAAAATGTCGGTTTCAAATCTACTCACAGGCGATTGTCCCAGTTTCAGACAACTATGTCAAGATTTCAGAAATCCTCCCTGTCTCCTCTGTCGCCTGTAATTCTTATCCCTTCGCCGCGTTAAAGGATAAACTCGCCAGGAAACTCGATTACCAATTGCCTTTTTATCCTTTAACCACAGCTACAAAAAGTATATAATTCCGGCGTAATCCTATTGACAAAAAACGAATCATAGAAAGAATACCTGGTATGAAAAGGCAGCATTCTCATATCTTGGCGGCTTGTACCCTATATGTCGTTCTTGCTCTTGCCGGCTGCTACAAACCCGTGGATTACCCTGTGATAGTCAAGGTCCTGCCACCGCCGATACCTGAGCCGGAGACAGCACGCTCGATTATCGGCAAATCTATAGAAAACCGGCCTATGGTACACACCGTCCTCGGCCGGGGCACCGACGTTACTTTTATCATGGCGGCAATTCATGGAAACGAAAAAGCTGGAATACCATTAGTCCACCGACTGGAAAAATTTCTCCAAGAGAACCCGGAAATGTTAGAGAAACGAAAGGTCGTGCTTCTACCCATTGCCAATCCGGACGGCGTAGCCAGCAACAGTCGCTACAACGCGCGCGGCATCGACCTGAACCGTAACTTCCCGGCACCAAATCGTATCAATAGCAGCCGGTTCGGCCGAATTGCACTTTCCGAGCCTGAAACCCGTTTTATTTTTCAGCTTATCCGCCAATATGCCCCTGACCGCATTGTCAGTATTCACCAGCCTTTGGCCTGTATCGACTACGACGGACCCAGCCAAGCGCTGGCAAACCGTATGGCTGAATATTGTAACCTGCCGCTGAAAAAGATTGGCGCAAAGCCAGGCTCACTTGGTTCCCACGCCGGAGTTATGCTCGGCATACCTGTCATAAGCCTTGAACTGCCAAAAAGCGCCGATAGTTTTAGGTCAGAACGCCTGTGGCAGCAATACGGCCCCGCACTTGTCGCGGCGGTCGCGTATCCATACAGGGCCAAATAAAGATATCAAAAATCTTAATCTGTGAGCTTAAAGTGTTCCGTAGCTATTTTATTTACATAATCGCCAATGGCCAGCGAAGCGGTTGCCGCCGGTGACGGGGCATTCAAAACATGGATCGAGCCTTTTCGTTTTTTTATTCTGAAATCATCAATCGGCTCGCCGTCCCACCCTACTGCCTGAGCACGAACACCGGCATTGCCGGGCTTTATATCATCAGCTTCAAGCGAGGGAATAAGTCTTTGCAACCGTCTAAGGAATAGTTTCCTGGAAAAAGCACGTGCGTATTCACCAAGTCCATATTTCCAGTGTCTTCGAAACATTTTCCACGTGCCCCGGTAAGAAAGCGCGTCCCAGGAGTCTCTCAAACTAAAATCGGTTTTGCCGTAACCTTCCCTCTTGAACGAGAATACTGCGTTTGGGCCGCATTCGACGGAACCATCGATCCTGCGGGTAAAATGCACGCCGAGAAAAGGAAGCTTTGGATCAGGGACCGGATATATAAGGCTTTTGACCTTTTCTTTAGCTTGCTCGGTCAACTCATAATAATCCCCGCGAAAAGGGACAATCCTCATCTTTGCCTCAACCCCGCACATCTTCGCTACCCTGTCGCACTGAAGCCCCGCACAGTTAATAATATACCTTGCGGCCAGAGTCCCCTGATTTGTCACAACATTTGTAAAATAATCATGTGTGTCGCAAACTACTACCTCATGCGAATCCAGAATTTTATTCTTTCCTTTTGCCACTATCAGCTCAGCTAACTTCTTTGCCACTTCGGTAAAATCGATAATACCCGTACAGGATACGCGAATGCCCGCTATGCCGTTGCAGAACGGCTCAATCGCCTTGATTTCGTCCTGCCCGATTTTTTCGATACCCTCTATCTCGTTTTCCAGGCCGTTATTGTAAACCAGTTCAAGATTAGCCAGCTCTTTTTCCTTCGTTGCGACAATAATCTTGCCACAAATCTCGTATTGGATTCTATGCTCTTTGGCAAAAGCCACAAGCTCTTCTCGTCCCCTGGCACAGGTTTTTGCCTTATTCGAGCCTGGCTTATAGTACAAACCGGAATGAATAACGCCCGAATTATGGCCGGTCTGATGAGTGGCCAATTGCTGTTCTTTCTCCAATACGGCGATTGAAATTCCGGGATGTTTCCGGGCAATCTTGTAAGCCGAAGCCAGCCCCACTATCCCTCCGCCTATTACAATAATATCAAAGTCAACTTTATGTTTCATTGTCTTAAGTCACTAAATGCAACATCAAACCTGCCAACCATACAATATCCAACATACCCAGTCCCGTCAATACGGAACCTTACCCCTATCGTGCTTGGATGATTTGTGAACTACGAGGAATATAAGGTTTTCGAATGGACAAAAAAGAACACCAATTGCTAAGATACTTGCGTTATGGTCTCAGGAATAAAGCTGATAGATTTACCAGCCCTAAAGCATGTCCTGCCCTGTGCTGGACTTTGACTTGTCGCGGCAGGCAGGAGCAGATTCTTTTCACTGCCCTTGCTTTGTCCCGCTTTTGGACGCTATAAAAAAGGCGAAATCCGGCGATCCGGTAAGAATTTCCTTGGGGGAAGCTTCGGTTTCGAAACGGCGAAATAGAAAACCCCGATTTTTGACCAAAGATTTGACTTTTTCAGAAGAATTTTGAAAAAATAAACCCCAATTTCTAACGAGGATATGCTTCTAAATGAACAACTCTCGTCCCATTTTTGTCGGAATAAAGTTCAGCCCCACTAATTATTTTACGATAAAAAAGTTTATACGTTTGTGAAGTTTCTTTTTTCAAATTCTCAACATTTTTAAGATTGTATAAAAATTCCTTAACATCGGCTTCTTGTGGATGTGTTCTACTCCTTCGATCTTTTTGCAATACACCAAGGGCGGAACTTTGCATAAGTTGAGAATACATTTTTTTGAACAAATCAGGAGAAGAATAAACATCAGCACACAAAATTTTATTCCTGTCTGTTATAATCATTCCTGCTATATCCTTATTCTCAAAAACTTTTTTGGAATTAGTAATATAATAATTAATAACTTCTTTGATATTCTTATTTTTGAAAACATCGGCAAATGCCATAGTGCTGCTATAGACTCCCAGTTTTCTTAATTCTTTTTCAATAGCTATATGAATATTAATTTGATTAGGAAACGATATAAGTTCTTTTCTTATAAATGGGCTTGCCATACCAACATAAGAAAAACGTATTGGTTGTCCTCGAAACCTTGATTCTTCTATTAATCTCCATTTCTCAAAACATAAAGCATCGACCTTCGTTTCTATATTATTATTTGAAGAATCCAGACTTAGATGTTTAGCTTTAATATTCTCAAAACTAAAGTCTTCCATAGCAAATGCAGCTATTTTTCTAAAATCGTTTTCTTCAAAATCCTCTTCTTTAAAACCATATCCTCCATAGCCTCTATATCCGGGATATCCTCTATAACCTCCAGGCCCATAACCTCCAGGCCCATAACCTCCTAAAATACCGCCACTTCCAAAACCCCTGTTTTGCCAGCCTCCTCCAAGCATCCCGCCGCGCGGATAATAACTGGGCCCATAACCAAAACTGGGGTATTGAGTAAAAGTAGCTCCATAACCGGAACCGGAGTATCGAGTAAGTATAGGATAACTTCCTTGAGGATTGTTTCCATTTGGAATTACCCTTGGATCTTCTTTTAAAATAATCTCCCTTTTTTTACTGGCTTCTTCTAATGTAATATAATTGGTTTCTAAATCAGGATTTGTTGTTATTAATGGATAAATATACATATCAACTGCCCCATCTTTATCATGGTCAAAATCATAAACATCTTTCCCAAGTTCTACAGAAGATAAAAATTTAGTGATTATTTGTTTTGCTTTGATTCGAGGTTCTCTTGTATTTGCTGTTGCTTTAGAATTAAAAAGTGCAGCAAATAACAAAACTCCTGATACAACTGCCGAAAGTGTTTTTTCCAGTCCCTTTTTCATGGTTTGTTCTCCTGACTAATTGTGTCGTGTCAACTTCCCTTGTCTTCGTGCATCACGTGTTCCTCCTGTGTTTTGGTCGAACAGCGGTTTTCAGAACTCTTTCTCTTTATAAAAAGGCAATAACTTAATGGTTGGTAACAGGATGCAGTTTGAGGTGTACGTGTTCGGCGAATTTTTTGCACTAAACAACAGCTATTTATAAGCCGTTTCTGAATCAAGGAATGTTGATAATTATATCCTGAATTGAGCAGAAAACCCCACTATTGGCCTGATAACAAGAGTATCAAAACCCGCTTGCGTTACAGTCTCACATGTTAAAGTCCTACTCCCATTATATATCAGGGACAACTTCCGGGTAAACCTGGCCGGATGGGCTTATTTTGAAAACATAAATTAGCCCCTCCCTCAACCTTGAATAAACAGCAT
>JAOUFU010000235.1 GCA_029858035.1 Phycisphaerae bacterium | reverse complement strand
GCTTATCATCCAATGATTACACCGGTTTTGATATATGAGCGTTTTGGCGCTTTCGGGCTCAAATATGCCCGTCCGGCGGCGGTCCTTTTCATCGCAGTATGTCTGGTGTTTCTTGCAGCGTTGAGGCTTTTGGCGGGAGTTAAAAATAATGCTCAGCGTTAAAAACATCTGCAAGGACCTAACTTCCTTCGCTATAAAGGACGTGTCGTTCGAGGTCTCCAACAGCCAGTATTTTGTTCTTCTGGGGAGCACCGGCGTCGGCAAAAGTGTATTGCTGGAAACAATTGCAGGCCTTATTCGTCCCGACACCGGCCGGATACTTCTCGATGGAAAGGATATTACCAACGAAAAGATGCAGAAGCGAAAAATCGCTCTTGTTTTCCAAAACAGCACACTTTTCCCGCATATGACGGTTTACGATAACATCGCATATCCACTTCGCTTTAGAAATGGTAAGACTCAAATCCGAAAGCGAGTTAATGAGCTTGCCGAGGACTTTGAAGTTCGTCATCTTCTTGCAGCCAAGCCCCAAACACTCTCCGGCGGAGAATCTCAACGTGTATCTTTGGCACGGGCGGTTGCCAGCGAGCCTCGATGCCTGCTGCTGGACGAGCCTTTATCATCTTTGGACACAAAATCCCGGTCCCAAATGCGCGCTCTTCTGCGTAAGATTAACTCCAAAGACCAATTGCAAATAGTGCATGTCACGCACGATTACACAGAAGCAGTCTCTTTGGCTACACATGTAGCGGTTATGGAAGCCGGGACCATCGCACAGGTAGGGACTGTTGAGCAGATTTTTCAGCATCCAAAATCTGACTTTGTGGCACGTTTTGTCGGCATCAGGAACTTTTTCAAAGGCCGGCTGCAAGGGTCATCCGACCATGGAACAAACACAAGGCGGTTTACTTCCGGCAGCCTCAGCTTTTCTGTTCTTTCCGACAGCGGCGGCGGTCCGGGCTTTGTTTGTGTTCGAAGTGAGGATGTGACAATTTCCAGGACTGCCAGCTCAACAAGCGCCCGCAATAACTTCGAGGGTGCGATTGTGGATGTTGTACCGGCCGGCGTCGGAATCGAGGTCATAGTTGATATCGGTGTTGAAATCGCAGCCCTTGTTACTTGTGAGTCGGTGAAATCGCTCGAACTCGGCTATGGCAAAAAAGTGTGGGTAAGTTTTAAGGCCTCGGCCGTTAAATATGTTGAAGAATAAAATGATAAAACTCGAAGGAATGCTGATGATTGGTTCGGCCGGTGCAAATGTCGGCAAAACAGAACTGGCCTGCGCGCTCATTAAAAAATTCGGTAAAACTACGGACATCACAGGAATAAAGGTCACAACGATAAGGGCCAAAGACGGTCAATGTCCCCGCGGCGGCGAAGGCTGTGGTGTCTGCTCATCACTCGACGGAGATTTCGACATTATGGAGGAGACCGACAGCAATTCAAAAAAAGATACCGGAAGGCTGCTTGCCGCCGGGGCAAAGCGGGTCTTCTGGCTGCGTGTTATGAAAAAACGACTGGAAGAAGGATTAGGCTCCCTGCTGGATATAATCGGGCCTGAGTCGGTTTCAATTTGCGAATCAAATTCGCTTCGTCAAGTTGTTGAACCGGGCGTGTTTCTGATGGTCAAAGGCCGGGATTCGAAGACGTGGAAAAGCTCGGCACGGAACGTCAAAAAATATGCGGACAGAATTGTCGTCGCGGGGCCAGGCGGTTTTGATTCCGACCTCGACCGGATAAAGCTTATGAGTGGAAAATGGGCCTTACAGGAACAAGCGACAGCGATAATCCTGGCGGGCGGGGGCAGCCATCGAATGGGCATTGACAAGAGTATGCTGCTGATTAAGGACCAGCCAATCATAAAACATATTTGTGACCGGCTTGTCGGCACATTCAGCCAGATACTTATAAGCACCGATGACGTGGGAAAATATGGCTTTCTCGGCTTTGACTGCATCCCAGACAAAATACCGGGGCAGGGACCTCTGATGGGTATAGCTTCAGCTCTTGGGGCATCAGCCAACGAACTCAATTTTGTGGTCGCCTGTGATATTCCGCACATAGATATAAGGTTCGTCAGGAAAATGCTTGCCGAAGCTCATGCGGCAGACATGGTCATCCCAACCACCGGTAACAAAAAATATGAACCACTCTTCGCCGTATACCGCAAAAGCTCGCTCAAAGCCATAAACGAAGTGCTATCATCAGGATCACGTAAAATAAGTGACGCGTTCGCTCAATGCAAGGTCAGGTATATTAAATTGAAAACAAACCAGCTTACCAACCTGAATACGATGGCGGAATACGAAGAGTTTAGGGGAAAGTATGATGTTAAAGTTTGAAGATGCGTTTGAAATAGTGATGGATTCGATTTCGGGCAAACCACCTGGCACCGAGCGTGTCGACATTGACCGTGCCTTGAATCGAATACTGGCAGAAGATATTGCCTCAGACATGGACATTCCACCATTCAACAAGTCGGCCATGGATGGCTATGCCTGCCGCCGAGCCGAGCTTGACAACGAGCTGACAGTGATTGAGACCATCGGCGCAGGATACATGCCCCAAAAAGCGATCGGCCGGAACCAGTGTTCCAAGATTATGACCGGTGCCGTTGTGCCTGAAGGAGCCGACTGCGTCATTATGGTCGAACACACCGAAAAAACATCGGACAACAAAATCCGGTTTACCCCGTTAGAGATTCGAGGTGCAAAGAGAAAACAAAAAGCAAAGAACCCTCTAACGGGATTTATCGGCGAACATTCAACCGATAACATCTGCTTTAAAGGCGAGGACATCAAAAAGGGAGAAGTAGTTGTTCGGGGCGGCATAAAGATCTCAGCCCAGCACATCGCGGTGCTGGCGAGTCTCGGCTGTACAAGGCCACTGGTGGCAATACAGCCAAGAGTCGGCATTATAGCCACAGGCAGCGAATTAGTCGAACCCGACCGGAAACCGGCAGCCTGTCAAATCAGAAATAGTAATGCTTTTCAGTTGGCCGCCCAGGTGACAAGCGCCTCGGCCACAGCAACAAACTACGGTATCGCCGCCGATACAGAAGAAGCAATAGATTCCATGTTCAAAAAGGCGGCAGCGGAAAATGATGTCGTAATCTTTTCGGGCGGAGTATCAATGGGTGATTACGACCTTGTTCCGGGGATTTTGGAAAAAAACAACGTCAGGCTGCTATTTGAGAAGGTTGCAGTAAAGCCGGGCCGGCCTACGGTTTTCGGCGTTTCGAATGAGATTTTTTGTTTCGGACTGCCGGGCAATCCGGTATCGACCTTTATTATATTCGAATTGTTCGTGAAGCCTTTTCTCTTTAAGATGATGGGGCACAATTTCAAGCCGGTCGTTTCCTACGGGCAATTAGAGAGAACAATAACAAGTAAAAAAACAGAAAGGGATTCGTGGCTGCCTGTTGTATTTACAGAAAACAATGAGGTTGCGATCATCGAATATCACGGCTCTGCACATATTAACGCCCTGTCCGAAGCCGACGGCTTACTTTGCATGCCCGCCGGCATAGCTGAAATCAAAGAGGGTACTACCGTTGCTGTTAGACAGATTTAACAGAAGAATAAATTACCTGCGTATATCCGTTACGGACCGCTGCAACCATAACTGTGTATATTGCATGCCTGATGCGCCATTCATGCACAAAAGCCACGGGGACATCCTTTCATACGAGCAGATTGAATCGATTGCACAAGCTGCTGCGAAGATGGGCATAAAAAAAGTGCGTTTGACCGGCGGCGAGCCGCTGGTGCGAAAAGACGTCGAGCAACTTGTAGCGAAGCTTGCAGCTATTGACGGTATCGACGAGGTCTGCATGACCACGAACGGCTCGCTGCTTGCAGATATGGCGATAAAACTTAAACGAAGTGGTCTGAGCCGTGTCAATATCTCGATAGACTCGCTTGATGCAGACAAGTTCGGCCTGCTTACTGGCGGCGGGGATTTGCGTCAGGCAATCGCAGGCGTCGATGCAGCTAAAAAAGCAGAACTTACACCGATAAAGATTAACATGGTAATTCTCAACGATACGACCGAAAAAGATATTGAAAAGATGCAGGCCTTCTGTGACCAAAACGGTCTGCAGCTTCAAAAGATTATGCAGTTTTCGCTTTATGACAGGGCCGATTTAAGCCGCCGATTCAAAACGCAGCGCCCGCCGAAATGCATCGAGTGCAACAGGCTCAGACTGACCGCCGACGGATACCTGAAGCCCTGTCTTTTCTCCGATAACGAGGTAAAAGTGGACTTCGACAATATCGCAGACTCTATACTCAAGGCGGTGGCGAAAAAGCCGGAAAACGGCAGCAGTTGCAGAAACAGGCCTATGAACCAGATTGGAGGCTGAAACAAAATGGAAGATTCAAAAGGCATGGTTGATATAAGCGGCAAAGATATTACGGTAAGAACCGCCACAGCAAGCGGCTGCATTGTTCTGGGACAGGAAGGCTTCAACATCCTAAAGACAGGCACCAGCATCAAGGGTGATATACTTGAGACAGCAAAAATAGCAGCGATAAATGCAGTCAAGGCAACGCCTTCAATAATCCCAATGTGTCATCCTATTTCAATTGAGGCGGTCAAGGTCGAATTTGTTACGGACGAAGCAAACAAAACGGTTTGTGCGAGTGTAACGGTCAAGTCCTCGGGCAAAACCGGCGTGGAAATGGAAGCATTGACCGGGACAAGCGCAGCCTGTCTTACGATTTATGATATGCTAAAATACAAAGGCAAAGATATGGTGATAAGCCAGATAAAATTACTTCAGAAATCCGGAGGCAAAAGTGGAGACTACAAAAGGCAGGATTAAGGCAATATCAATCTCCGAAGAACAGGGCACAAAGAAGTACAATGTCCCGACTGCCGAGTTGAAAGCCGGCTTCGGTATAGAAGGCGATGCCCACGCAGGCAACTGGCACAGGCAGATAAGCCTGCTCGCGGAGGAATCCATCGCGAAAATGAGGGCAAAAGGCGCAGCCGTCACATCAGGAGACTTTGCGGAAAACATCACCACGGAAGGAATCGAGCTGCAGTCCCTAACCATCGGCAGCAAACTCAGGCTTGGACCTGTGGCTGAAGTTGAAATTACGCAGTTCGGCAAAGAATGTCACAGCGGCTGTGCAATCTTTCAACAAATCGGAGATTGCATTATGCCGCGAGAAGGTGTATTTGCAAAAGTAACAAAGCCGGGCCAGGTCAAACCCGGCGACACAATAGAGGTGCTTAATTCAAATGATTAAAGTAGCAATATTGACAGTTAGTGACAGCTGCTCACAGCAAAAAAGGGAAGACGTAAGCGGCCAGACTATCAAGTACCTTCTCGGCGATGATAAATTTGATGTTTGTGAGTACAAAATCGCAGCCGACGAACACAGAAGTATCAAAGAAGCTCTTATATACTTTGCCGATGAGTTAAAAGCCGATATCGTCCTCACAACCGGCGGCACGGGCCTCGGGCCACGGGACGTTACGCCTGAGGCAACCGCTGAGGTATGTCACAAAATGGTTCCCGGCTTAACAGAATTAATGCGTTCGGAAGGGCTGAAAAAAACTAAAAACGCCATTCTTTCCCGTGGCAGTGCTGGTATTCGCGGAAATACACTTATAATCAACCTTCCGGGCAGCCCAAAAGGCGTAAAGGAATCGCTGGAGGCGATTTTGGACGTCCTGGGGCACGCAGTGGAGATGATGCGCGGCGGCGGTCACTGAGAGCAGCAACTAAAGATTTGGCAAGCATTTTCACACACAAATATACGCAACATCAAATTCACCGGACTTGGGACTTGACAAAAGCACCGCTTTCGAGTAGTCTTTACGGCGTGAAAATAAAACGCAGAACATCCGATACAAACACTTGCTGCTTTAGGGCCGCACAGAAGCCGCTTCAGCCGGGCTTTAGCCTTGTGGAGCTGCTCGTTGTTATAGCCATCATTGCCCTTTTAATGTCCATGATTTTGCCGTCACTCGAAAAAGCCAGGTCGGCCACGATGAGAATAAAATGCGGCCACAATCTCAAGCAAGCCTACCTGGCAATGCACATGTACTTAGAATCAAATGAGGATGTGTATCCGTGCTCTCAAGACCCCCAGCCGGAACCACCACTCGGCTATTGGCTATGGATGGGACGTTGGCGGTCCTTTGTCGAGCCTTATCTTAGCACCAAGATCACAGAGAACAATCCTTCGGTCCTGTTGTGCCCTCAAGATGTTGCTCACCCAACCGAAAATGAGAGCTTCAGTTATGCCTACTCCATGACCTTTTACCATAGCCCCGAACAAATCGATACGATGAACAGCGTCTTAGAGACATACTATATTGTCCAACAATCCATACCGCAGCGAAGCACAGATGTAGCCAAGCCGTCCGGAAAGATCCTTGTCGGCGAATGGTACAGCAATCATTCACCCGAACCTAATGACCAGGGATGGTGGTGCTGGGTGGGTCGCAGAAACTATCTCTTCGCAGATGGTCATGTTAATTACCTTAAGGTCGATAAGATCAGACCCGCCAGAGACCAGCTTCCGGACGGGAACCTTACAATTCACGGCATCAAAGGCATCGACTCACCGCCTTAACGAAATCCCAGGCCGAATCGTAAAATTATAAATCGAAATCGCCGTCAATCTAAAGCGGCCCCCGAGATACGAACAGAAAGTACAAAACATAATGGCTCATGAAGGCCTCTGGCAGCAACTTGACGGGCTTGACCGCCAAACAACCGCTCAAAGAGCAAAGTGTCAATACCTGGCCGACCCGCCGCGTTATGTTATCACCCTGTTGAACACCGAATATGTAGTTGACCTTTCCGATAAGCAAATCTTCTCCACTCAATCATCTCCACCACCGACACCCGCAGGATTTCTCGAACAGCTTTGCCTGCTTGCCTATCTGATAAACGCTCAGGATCTGCCACCGACCAACAAATTTGTCGGGCCGGAACACTTGCCGAGCGGGCAGTTCTTCTTCCGGGGCCTGCACAGCCTTCCCACCGAGAAATTAGAAGAGGTATTTGGAAAGTCGCCCGAATTGTTATATGAGGTCTCGGAGCGTTTTGATGCTAAACGATGTGAATTCGGCGATGCGTCTATTGAGTTATACGTACTGCCTCGCATCCGGCTAAAGATAGTAATCTGGGGAAACGATGAGGAATTCGACGCCAGAGCATCGATAATATTCGACCAAACCGC